>JAVBQZ010000199.1:0-11571 GCA_031548505.1 Bdellovibrionota bacterium
TAGCGGTCGGCATATTATATGAATTATTATTACTTGCAGACGACTCTAAGAAATTATTATTACTATTATTGTTTGTCTGTTGAGTTGATTCCACAAAATCAACATTATTATTTAATTGCGAAAAATTGTTTTCATCCAAACGATTTCCATTATAGTCATCATAATCCTCTTCATTAGTTTCGATTACACCAATTCCCTGCTCTGGAAAAACAAATGCCGCAGTACGTGTAGAATCGAAATTTGCGCTATTAGCTTCATTTACTAATTCCATCCCTAAGAAACGTGATTTTGGAGTAATCGCATCTGCGCTCGGTGTGTCCACTTGCTCAACCGCTCTTTGTGAATTAACTATAATTGTAAGATTACCTATAATTATCTCATCGCCATCTTTTAAATTTGTAAAATTATTAATGCTATGCCCATTTAACAAGATAGGGGTTATAACTTGAAATACCTGTATCGAAAATGCATCGTTGCGAAATTTAATTAAAAATTGCACCGTATGCGGATCTTCACCTTCTACTAAAATCTGATGATTATCGCCACCTGCATAAAAAACATCTTCGTTATATCGCGGAAAATATTCGCTAAAAAACTTATCCTCATGAAAAATAAGTAGCGAATTTACATAATCGGCAGGTTTTGCTCCAAGGTAAGTTACAGAAACATGAAAATTTGAAAGACAAATTAAATTTGCATCACGAATCAGTTTTAGCTTTCCTGCCGGCACAATAGAATCATTTATAAATGTTCCATTAGTACTGCCCAAATCCTTAAACACCCAATGACTTTGGGCGCAGCGGAGCTCACCGTGGTTACGCGAAACTGAATTACTATTTATTACAATCGTATTATCATTATGACGACCGATTGTGATGACGCCATCCTCGATGGTAGCAATTTCGGTTGAACCGCCATCGTAAACTGATTCTAATTTAATTGGCAGAGTCATAACAAATAATGAGTAGTTAAAAACGTTAATTGAAAATTATCGTCGAAAAAATGTAAAAATTTCTGGAGATAAACGCAAGTCAAAAACGGGTGCACCTAGTATCATTTTATACATAAAAAAACTATAGATTTTTATAAAATTCTATAGCGATATTATAAATAATTGTAATAACTTGCTTTAATCTTAATTTTATAAGTATATGCTTCTAATAGTTGTTTTTATAAACTCTCTCTACCTTCTAAAATGAAAGTTCTAATGCTCGGTTGGGAATATCCCCCTCATATAGCGGGGGGGCTGGGTGTAGCTTGTGAAGGGCTAACCAAAGCACTTGCAAATTTAGGTATTGAAATCACTTTTGTCATTCCGAAGCTAATCGGTGGCGAAAACGCCCCTCATATGAATCTGCGTGATGCATATGGTAAACGGAAAAAGCACGGGCGTAAAAAAATAAAAACAATTGAGGTACCAGTCGCACTTTTGCCGTACTTTAATGAAAAAACATTTGACGATTTCCTTGATGATCTCGACCCATTAGAAACCAAACGTCTACTTAATAAAAAAATCTTTCCACAATTCTCGCGTGCACAGTTAGAAAAATTCCTTTCATCGCTTTCGCTCTCAAAACGCGCGACTGCATTACTCGGCGCAGGGTACAGCGCACAAATTTATGAGCAGGTCGCTCTTTTTGCAGATCTTGTTTTTGAAATTGCAAAGGAAGAAGAATTTGATATTGTGCATGCGCATGACTGGATGACCTTTCCTGCCGGCATAGCCGTTGCTCAAGCTACCGAAGTTCCTCTGGTTACACATGTCCATAGCTTAGAATATGATAGAAGCGGTTTGGGAAAAGATCCACGTATTGATGCAATTGAACGAGCCGGCACCTTATACTCATCTGCGATTTGTGCAGTTAGTAAACATACTCGGCAGATTATTAACGAACAACATGGAACAAACCTAAATAAAATTTTCGCCGTCCATAATGGTATAATCCCAAAAAAAACAATTAAATACCATAAAAATAAGGTAAAATGGCCTGGCCCAATTGTACTTTTTTTGGGGCGTATAACTTTTCAAAAAGGCCCAGCAAACTTTCTTTACGCTGCACAAAAAGTTCTTCGCCATATTCCAAATGCAATTTTTGTAATGGCCGGTTCAGGAGATATGCTTCAGGGAATGAAGCAACTGGCACAAGAATTGAATATTGGTGATAATGTACGTTTCCCGGGATTTATGAAAGGTAAAGCTTTGGAGGAGATGTTTTCCATTTCTGATTTATTTATTTTACCATCTGTATCCGAACCATTTGGCCTTACCCCACTCGAAGCAGTTGACTTTGGTACCCCAGCTATAATCACAAAACAATCGGGGGTCGCAGAAGTGCTAAACCACGCATTAAAATTCAATTACTGGGAAACTGATAAATTAGCAGATTATATCATTAACGGTTTGACACACCAAGAAATGCGTGAAGATATGATCGAAGGGGCGCGCTTGGAATTGAAAAAATTAACTTGGGATGCAGCGGCACGCAAAGTTGCTGGAGTATATGAGAAACTAGCTATTTGATGCTGAAAAAGCCATCTTACCTCTCTTAGAATGCCGAGATAAAAAATCTAATTCACTTTTTCAGTATCAATTAGCTATTTAAATATTAATTTCAATTTTTCTTCTAAAACTTCTGCGGTAAATGGTTTTACGACATAATTAGAAACCCCTGCCTGTACTGCCTGTAGCACGTTTTCTTTTTGACTTTCTGCAGTAACCATTAAAAATGGAGTGTGTTTTAATTTTTCGTCAGCGCGAACTGCTTTTAGCAAATCAATACCCATCATATTTGGCATATTCCAATCGCTAATAATAAATCCTATATCGCCATCCTGTAAACGTTTCAAAGCAACATTCCCATCCTCAGCCTCCACTATGTTCGTAAACCCTAACCCTTGCAAGTTATTACGGACAATTTTGCGCATTGTTGCAAAGTCATCTACAACTAGTATAGGCATTGCACGTGGAATTGATTCTAAACTCATAAAATTTTATAAAAACGAAGGTTATACAATAATACTTTTGACATACTGCCTATCGTTAATTTTGCAAAAAAACATTAAAAACACATTTTAATGATAATTTTTAGTAATATTAATAGCCTATATAGATAAAGGTATTAGAAAACCTTGCAAAAAACTTAAAATCATAGTTAGTGACACGCTCTCGTCGTATAGCGATAGCGGCCTACGTTTTGTGGGACAAACCGTCTTATCCGCACCAGCCTTTTGTTGTTTCGGTATTCAAAATAAAAAGTAGTTCATTGTTGTAGAAGTGAAAATCAAACTATATATTAATTAATATATCCATTATCTCTGTAACCTCCGTGAGCAAACAAAAACAAACTCAAATGAAAGAATCCTCTTGGTCAAAATATTATAAAGCACGTGATGACGTCAGAAATGAGCATTCAACTCCTAAGCACGTTCATCGCAGTAGTTATGTTAAAAAACATGTCAGTAATTACGCGACCGGCATAAACATTGATGTTGATACTCTTAAACGAGAAATTGCAGAGAATCTTTATCACCTACAAGGTATCGACGAGGCATTTGCAACTAAATACGACTATTTCATGGCAGTTGCATATACGGTTCGTGATAGATTAGTGCGCCGCTGGCTTGAGACAGAACGAGCAATCTACAAAACATCATCAAAAACTATTTACTATTTATCAGCGGAATTCCTGGTTGGTAGACAACTTACAAAAAATTTAATTAACGTTGGTATCTTGGATCAGGTAAAAGAAGCTCTTGGCGAAAGCGGAATAGATATTTACGAAATTTTAGAAGAAGAAAAAGAACCTGGATTAGGCAATGGCGGTCTAGGCCGTTTAGCAGCATGTTTTCTTGATTCGCTTGCAACTTTGAAAATGCCAGCAATCGGCTATGGCATCCGTTATGAGTTTGGCATTTTTGAACAAATGATTCGCGATGGATGGCAAGTTGAACGCCCGGACTTATGGCTACGATTAGGTAATCCATGGGAATATCATCGTTCACAACTCGCTTACAAGGTTCATTTCTGGGGACATACTGTTAAAAATACCGATAACAATGGAAAAACAAAAACTACCTGGGTACCCGGACTGACAGTGCTTGGCACAGCCTATGATACACTTATGCCTGGTTACGGCGTGAACAACGTAAATGTTTTGCGATTATGGAAAGCCGGGGCAAGTAAGGAATTTGATTTTCAGGTATTTGATGCTGGTGAATATGAACGTGCCGTAGCTGAAAAAACGTTTAGTGAAACAATCACTAAAGTTCTCTATCCAAACGACAGTAATCCGCGTGGAAAGGAATTACGCCTAGAGCAACAATATTTCTTTGTTTCATGTTCGCTTCAAGATATTATTCGCCGTTATCTCGTCACACATTCAAACTTTGATGATTTTCCAAATGCGGTTGCAGTTCAACTGAATGATACACACCCAGCTATTGGCGTGGTTGAATTAATGCATCTACTAATCGATATTCACGGTTTAGATTGGGATAGGGCGTGGGAAATCACTAAAAAGACATTCGCTTATACAAACCATACTATCTTATCAGAAGCATTAGAGAAATGGCCACTTGATATGTTTGCAGTTCTTCTGCCACGTCATCTTGAATTAATTTATGAAATTAACAACAGGTTCCTAGATGATGTTCGTGCAAAATTTCCAAACGACAATGATAAAATTTCTAGATTATCATTTATTGAAGAAGGTGATATTAAAAAAATCCGGATGGCAAACATTGCGTGTGCTGGTGGTTATTCAATTAATGGCGTGGCAGCATTGCACTCTGAACTTATAAAAATAAGCGTCTTAAAAGATTTTTATGACTTATACCCAGAAAAGTTTAATAATAAGACAAATGGAATTACGCCACGTCGCTGGTTACTTGTTTCTAACCCAAAACTCGCATTTTTATACACGCAAAAGATTGGCCAAAGTTGGATTAGTAACTTAGACGAATTACGTCGCCTTGAAAAATTCGCTGACGATCCTATTTTCCACAAAGCCTGGATGAAAATTAAACAAGAAAATAAGGCTGACCTGGCAGAATATATTTTAACTAAAAACAAAATAGAAGTTGATGTAAATTCAATCTTTGACGTTCAGGTAAAACGTCTGCACGAATATAAGCGCCAATTACTAGATGTTTTATATATAATTACTTTATATAATCGTCTAAAAGCTAATCCTGATTTAAAAATTGTACCACGCACATTTATTTTTGGCGCGAAAGCAGCTCCTGGATATTTAATGGCAAAATTAATTATTAAACTAATTAATTCTGTTGCAGATGTTGTAAATAATGATCCTGATGTACATGGACAAATCAAAGTTGTATTCATCGCAAATTTCTGCGTAACACTCGGTGAAAAAATTTATCCAGCTGCTGACTTATCTGAACAAATTTCTCTCGCAGGTAAGGAAGCGTCCGGAACCGGTAATATGAAATTTGCTTTAAATGGTGCACTTACAATCGGCACATTAGATGGGGCAAATGTTGAGATCCGCGAAGAAGTTGGCGCAGAAAATTTCTTTTTATTCGGATTAACTGTGGAGCAAGTTCAAGAACTACGTAATCGCGGATATAATCCACGCGACTACTACAATAATAATAAAGACTTGAAACTGGTTATCAATAGAATTGCTGAAGGCTGGTTTTCAAAAGGCAACAAAGAATTATTCGCACCTATTGTTTCATCGCTATTAGATAGAGACGAATATATGCTTTTAGCTGATTACCAATCCTATATTGAATGCCAAGATAAAGTGTCACGTGCTTATTTAGACAAAACATCTTGGGCGAAGATGTCAATTTTAAATGCACTTAGAATGGGTAAATTTTCATCAGATAGAACTATCGCTGAGTACTGCCAAGACATTTGGAAAGTTAATCCGCTTGATGTAGAACTTTCCACACCTGAAGAAATTAAAATCACACCTAAAAATATTGTCCCGGATACAATGCTGTAAAAAATACAACTTGGCACATAATCTGCTATGTTAATAGCAGATTATGATAAAAACAGCTTTAAATGACAATTATTTTGGCAATCTTACGCGAGTTCAAGCATCAATTGAGCCAACGCGAAACAATGCGCCAGTAGATACTTCAAGCGATAAAAAACAATTTTCACTCCTCCTTTCCGATATCGAGAAAAGTGAAAAAACACGTCTCGAAAATTTACGTACTCATAATGAAACTCTCACTAAACAAGCTAGAAATGCCAGTCAAACACATAGAAATCTAAATCAACTAAACTCATCTGCATCTAGTTCAAGTAGTATTTTAAATTCTGCAAATAATTCTAACAATATTACTAAAGCAGAAGATTTTGTTAAAGATGTCTTGACGAAGGAAATTGAAAATCTGCGCAAGGAAGGGTTATTCTCACGCGGAAAGGGTGATACGGAAACTACAGACAAAACGTCAAATAATATTTCGGAGAGCGAAAAACACGTCAATAATTTGACAGAATCAACATCTATACAATCAAAAAAACACTACAACGATGTTGCAATAAAAACACAGGCAGAAAAGATTAGGGAATATTTATCTGGATTAGTTAAAGAGGAAGTAAGTGATACAGAGAGGATTTTTGATACACTTATGACTACTAAAGGCGATATCGGATTAGATTCAATAATTAAACATAGTTCGTTTGAAGGTAAATCAAAAGAGGTTAAAGATATAATTAGAATAGCGGGGCAATACCATGGTGTTGACCCAAATTTAGCACTTGCAGTCGCACAGACAGAATCATCACTTAGAGCAGATGTTGTTAGCAAAGACGGCCATAATACCAAAGGTATCTTTCAATTATTGGATTCAACAGCGCATAATATGATGCAGCGTTTCAATATGAAAGATAAATATCAACCGTTTGATTCAAAAATGAACTCACATTTAGGCGTCGGTTATCTACGTTATTTACACGATATTTTTAGCACCGAAACAAAAATTAATAATCGTCTTTCAACTTACGCAGCGAATTCTCAAACCGATTTAGAAAAAATCGCACTATCGGCTTATAATGCCGGCGAAGGTAAAGTTATTCAAGCACAAACAAAAGCTGAGAATGCTGGATTAACACCGGGTAAATTTGAAGATATAAAACAATTCTTACCAAGAACAACAAGAGACTACGTAAATAAGGTTGATGGATACAAACTAGAATTAGCAGTGAATAATTTGGCATACTAATTGCTTTATTTGCCGTTAACGCGGTTCGGTAGGATTTTTTTACCACAATTGTACCCACCATTTACAGAAAAGTTTTTAAACACGCATATTACATTATGAATTATGCATTACAATCGTGCATTACGCACAACTAATTACGTATAATTTTATGGCTATTAACATCAGGACAAATATTCCATCATTAAATTCACAGCGATATTTAAATACTGCAACTGACTCACTTGCAAAAAGTTAGTCTCGCTTATCTTCAGGTTTACGCATTGTAAATGCATCTGATGATGCTGCCGGACTTTCTATTGCAGAACAATTGAAAGCAGATGCACGAATTGCAACAGTTGCAATTAGAAATGCGAACGATGGCATTTCAACAATTGGCATTATTAATGGAGCTGTCAGCGAAATGACTTCAACCCTAACTCGTCTAGCTGAACTCGCGGAACAATCGGCTAACGGTGTTTACAGTGTTGAACAACGTAGCGCATTACAATCAGAATATGAAAATTTATGTGCGGAACTACAACGTATTGTTAATACGACACAATTCAACGGATTAACTTTGTTACAAAATCCATCTGATATTGATTTCCAAGTCGGCTACGATGGACAACGTGACTCTGTTATCACTTTACCTGGCGTAAATGTCGGTTTGAGTGCGCTTGGTTTAGCAACAGATGATGTTACACCTGCAGAATTAAGTGATATTAAATCTGTGTTAAAATTTTCACTTACTGATGAAGCAACAAATGATCCTCTTGTTGCACAAACAAATGCACGTTCAGCACTTGATGGAATTAAAGCAGCGATTGCTACAATGACAAAACTGCAAGGACAAATTGGTTCTACTGAAAGTAGATTGAATGTTGCGATTAGTAACTTAACTGTTGGTAAGGAGAATTTTTCCGCTGCAGAAAGTCGAATTAGAGACGTTGATGTTGCAGCAGAATCAGCAGAATTGGCACGTTTACAAATATTACAACAAGCTGCTGCTGCGATGTTGGCGCAAGCGAATCAACAACCAGGTATTGCACTAAAGTTGTTGCAATAAATGAATAGCTAGTCGCTACTGAAAAAGTCCTCTCATTTATCTTGAGGACTGAGATAAAAAACTACTCTTCCAGTATAGGCTAAGGGATAGAAAAAAGGAGCGGTGTATTTCATCGCTCCTTTTTTACTATTCATCGTCTACTATTCCACCATTTACCACCTTCAATGTCGGCGTACTTTGTGCCAAACCAACACTATCTAAAATTAAATTTTTGATTTCAGCGCAAACACCTGTATTTTCCTGCAAGAATTTTTTTACATTTTCACGCCCTTGACCGATACGCTCCCCCTTAAATGAAAACCATGCACCTGCTTTGTCAATAATTCCGTTATTGCTCCCTAAATCAATTATTTCACCAATCTGACTAATTCCCTCATTATAAATAATATCAAATTCTACTTCCTTAAATGGGGCAGCAACTTTATTTTTTACAATCTTAACTCTAGTGCGATTACCGATAACATTTTCACCATCTTTAATTGACTGAATTCTGCGAATATCCAAACGTACGGATGAATAAAATTTAAGAGCATTTCCACCAGTTGTCGTTTCCGGCGAACCAAACATTACACCAATTTTCATTCTGATCTGGTTAATAAAAACAACTGTCGTATTTGTTTTAGCAACTGCCGCAGTCAATTTTCTTAACGCCTGACTCATTAGTCGTGCTTGTAAACCAGGAAGTTGTGCGCCCATATCACCGTCAAGTTCAGCTTGTGGGACAAGTGCAGCAACAGAATCAATAATAACTAAATCAACTGCGCTGGAACGAACTAAAGTTTCAGCAACTTCCAAGGCTTGCTCACCTGAATCAGGCTGACTCACTAATAATTCATCTGTTTTAACCCCAAGATTAGCCGCATAATTTAAATCTAAGGCGTGCTCAGCATCAATAAAAACGACTTTCCCACCAGCCTTCTGCGCCTCGGCAGTAAGGTGTAAAGTTAAAGTTGTTTTACCGGATGATTCCGGCCCATAAATTTCCACAATTCTACCACGAGGAACACCACCGATTCCAAGCGCAATATCTAATCCTAAACTTCCTGTTGAAATACTTTGGATTGGCTCAATCGGTTGTGCCTTATCAAGACGCATAATTGTACCTTTTCCATAGTTTTTTTCCAAAGTTGCAATTGCGGAATTAAGCGCGAGTTCCTTTTCCGGATTGCGTTCAGCAACTACAGTTTTTGTTTCTGAATTCTTTTTAGCCATAATGTTTCTCCTTTTTGTTATTAATTATTCACATAGATTTTACGAAAATTTTTAAATTTCTCTAATTAATCCTATTACCCGCCCTTGAATACTCACCTTGTCCACAGTAATCGGCTTGTGCGTTGGATTATGTGGCACAAGCATAATTTTTCCTCCTTTTAAGCGGCGAAAAGTTTTCACTGTCGCACAATTATTTTCCAACAATGCAACAACAATTTGCCCATCATCTGCCGTGTCTTGTCTGCGCACAATAATTATATCGCCATCCATAATATGTGCGTCAATCATTGACTCACCTGTTACTTGTAAACAATAAATATCGCTTTTGCTTCCTATAAATTGAGGAGGAATATCAACCGTAACTGTTGTATCCTCAATCGCTTCAATCGGGTGACCTGCCGCAATCAATCCATAAAGCGGAACGGCAGTAGGGCCAAATGCCGGAGTGACTGAGGTATTTTCAATCAAAATAAATCCACCATCTTCCGTACGCTGAATGAATCCCTTATCTTCAAGACGCGCGAGATGAAAATGTGCAGTTGAAGGAGATTTCACGCCGATAAAATTTGCAATATCTTTTAAGGTCGGTGCAAAACCATTTTCAGCAATGAAGTTACGTAAATATTCAAGCGTTTGTCTTTGGACGGGCGCAAGAGCATGGCTTGCATTATCAAAAGTACCAGCCACAAACTCTTGAGCACGCTCCCCATCGTTTAATAATCGGTTATTTTTCATATCGGAATAGTAAGGGTTTGAATCTTTAGAATCAAAAAATGATCTTTATGATATTTGTCATAACTGCGCAGATTTTTGCTATATAGAAAAAAACTAGAATAGGTCAAGTATATTTTTATGGAAAGAAAATCTCGGCTCTCTTCAGCCAATTTTCGCCAATAAAACGCTTTAAGTAGTTGATACTGAAAAAGTCATTTCCTCTCTCTTATAGTGCCGAGATAAAAAATCTAACTCACTTTGTTCGTTAGATTTTTTATCTCAACATTGCGTCGCTTCGCGACGCAAATCTACTTTTTCAGTATCAACTAACTATGGTATTTCTCTAATTTTTGCCGGATTATCTTCCCTAGCTCTGCAATATATCACGAATAATTTCTAACCCTTCTCTAACGTGCATAAATGTTGGTGGTGTACCCAAACAAATACGAACTGCATGAAAAGTGCTCCTTCTATCTACCGTAAAATGATCAGCTGGAATTACCGCAACACCTTTTTGCTTTAACATTTCCGCAAATAAACTAGCTCGCCATGGTTCGGGTAATATTAACCAAAGATGCGGAGCATTCTTATTACATCTTAAATCAAATTTTCCTAAAGTCGTTTTAGCAAGTGTATATCTTCGTTCAATTTCTTTTCGCTGCGCAATAAGTATTTTATTTGCCGTACCATTAATAATCCACCTACTTGCAAGCTCAGTCATTACCGGCGAAGTCATCCAAATTGTAGTACGCAATAAAGCAAGTGCAATATTAATAAATTGAGACGGAACAACCAAATATCCAACACGTAGCGCAGGTGCAAGCGATTTAGAAACACTTGTTACATAAAAACTATTTTCAGGAATTAATGTGGAAATCGGCGATAAACGTTTTTCCAACAAGGCACCGAATACGTCGTCTTCAATTAGGTATACGCCATATTTCTTTAGTAATTCTGCAATTCGTTGTCTACGTTTAAGTGATAGAATGCTCGTAGTTGGATTTTGTAAATTCGGAACTAAATATATTGCTGTTACTTTCTCTTTCTTTAAAACTATTTCAAGTGCTTCCGGTATTATACCATTTCTATCTGTCTCAATTCCCTTAAGGCGAAGTTTCATTTGCGATGCTACTCCTTTGATTGCCTGCGAAGTTAGATCTTCCGATAAAATCAAATCACCTGGTCTAACTAAACACATTAACGCAATATATCCACTGTGTAGCGCGCCGGCAGTAATTAAAAGATTTTCCGTCGACGTTTCTATGCCTAATTGTTTAAGCCAAATTGCGCCTGTCTCTTTATGAGCAAGGCGAGCACTATTTTGCTGATATTGAAAAAGTGTGGGCAAAAAAGCTGTCTGACAAATTTCCTGTAGCCCTGCTTTTAAAATTTTTTCA
>JAVBQZ010000137.1:0-4218 GCA_031548505.1 Bdellovibrionota bacterium
AATCGATTTAAAGAAAATTTTAACCATCATAAAATGTCCTGATTTCCCTACGGGCTGCCTGGTCCTAAATAACAAACAAGAACTTTTAAACATCTATTCTACTGGTAAAGGCGCGATAAGAATGCGTGGCGATTACAAAGAAGAAGATTTAGGACGTGGAAAACGTGGTATTGTCATTACTTCAATTCCTTACATGGTTGATAAATCAAAGTTAGTTGAAAATATTGCTGATTTGATTATGTCGCGTAAACTTCCACAGTTTAATGATATTCGTGATGAATCCACGGCTGACATTCGCGTAGTTTTAGAAATTGCCCAGGGGGCAAATGTAGAAAAAGCAATGGCGTTTTTATTTAAAAAAACAGCATTGCAACAAAGTTTTCATGTCAATTTGACTGCGTTAATGCCAACAGAAAATCCCTTGAATGGGAAACCAATTAATTTTGGTTTAATGCAAGTTTTAAAAGAATTTATAGATTTTAGAATAGTTGTAACGCGTAATAAACTTTTATTTGAAAAACGTAAATTAGACGAACGAATTCATTTGCTTGAAGGTCTTGCGATTGTATTAGATAACCTAGACGAAGCATTAAAAATCGTGCGTAAATCGACCGGTCGGGCAAACGCGGCTGAAATGTTGCAAAAGCGTTTCAAAATCGATGAAAGACAGGCGCTTTTCGTGGTTGATATGCATATCTATCAATTATCGAAAACCTCGATTGATGATATCTTGGCTGAGTTAAAAGCGAAACAAAAGCGTGTAGCTGAGATAGAAAAGATTTTGAAAAGCGAGAAAGAAATTAAAAAATTAATTTCGGCAGATTTAACGCGTATTAACGAAAAATTCGGTGATGCACGAAGAAGTAAATTGGTAACAGATTTTGAGGAAGTGGAAGTAGTAGCTGATGATTATGTGGAGCATGAGGATGTTCACGTCTTAGTAACGAAAGATGGTTGGTTGAAGCGAATTCGTGGAAACAATGATCCCGCTACAGCGCGTTTGCGTGAGGGTGATACTTTATTTTTCTCTGCGCCATGCTCAACAAAAGATTCTCTGGTATTATTTTCAAGTGCCGGTTGTTTTTATGCTATCAAGGTTTATGATATTGCATCGACATCTGGCTTTGGTGAGCCAATACAAAAAGTTTGTAAATTTGCAGATGGCGAACGGATTATCAAAGCGCAAGTCATGACCAAACAAGAGTTAGAACAAACAGAGACGGATAAAGAAGTTATGCTCTGGACTAAGCGTGGGCTAGGTTTTCGTGTTACTTCAGCTATTTTATCGGATACGAAACGTACAGGTAAAAAAATAATAAAATTGAGTAACGATGACAAGTTGGCTGGCGTGGTAGAGGTTTTGAAAAACAAGAAAATGGTTTTCATGGTGAGTAAACTTGGTTACGCGCTCTTATTTGCAAAAGATGAAATTCCACTTCTTAGCGGTGCAGCAAAAGGCGTGATTTTGCAACGAATGCCGGATGAGGATAAACTGGTTGGTCTAATGTTCGTCGATAAAAATGAAAAAATAAATGTGGCCTTTGAAAAAGGCACAGTACAAGAATTTAATATCAGTTCACAAACGATATGCACTCGCGCTAGGCGTGGTGATAAAATCGTAAAGAAAGGCAATATTTTGGCTATAAATTCTAAATGAAGTTGCAGTATAATCCCCTCTGCGACTTTATAGTGTTAAGAGGCTGGTGGGAATTGTATACTGTGCATTATGTATAGTTCAACAATTGTTATTCAAAATAACAATTTAAATACTGGGAAAATCAAGTAAGCTCACTATATGATCACATTTCGCTATTAGTCTTATTATTACCAAGTGTAACAGTTTGCTCCGCTTGTAGAGGTGGAGTTGAAATGAGATTATCATCTGTGACTTGTGGTGTCATTCTGCGTTCACGTTGTTTGCTAAAACGTGCTTCGCGTTTATCGTTACGGCGCTGTATTCTCGCTTCATGTCGTGTGCGAGGAGTATTTTTTTGTCGGTCATTTTGGCGATCACGAAATGTTTTACGCTCCGATGTTTGTTCAGCAGTCACATCTACACTATTTGTATTAGTAGGATTCTCTTGGTTTTGATTTTGAGTAATATGCCCGCCATTCTGCGAAGCATTTCCACCATCTTGCAAATTAGGCTTTTTATCTCGCTCTGGAGTATCAGAGTTTTGAATTGCAAGGCTTGGTTGAGGTGTTTCAGATACTTGAGCGGCTTTGTACATCCGCTGTGGACGTTCTGGATTAGAATTATCACGAGGAGTTCTTGATTGTCTTGAATATCCAGTGTTTTTTCTTTCTCGTGGTTCGCGTCGTCCATCGCTATTATTATTTTTAAAATTTCTATTTTGGCGATAGCTATTAGATTGTTCTGGCTTTATCTGTTCCTCTGTCTTTTCAAAATCAATTTTTAATTCGTATTTATCCGGCTTAATTCTACCGTCAGCTAAAATTAAAATCTGCACATTCATTGACTTTTCAAGTGCGCTAAGTACGTCTTTTTTGTTGTTAAGCAAAAATAACGCCGGAGCAGGTGGCATGGAGACTTTTACAACGCTAACTCCGCCAGTTGAAATAGCTGATTGAATTTTGCGCAATGCTTCGAGCGCAACAACCTCTGTATTTTTTACTCTGCCACGCCCGTCACAGTGTGGACAGATCATATGACTTTGACTAATTAATGGGGTTTTAAGTCTCTGACGTGAAAGTTCAAGTAAACCGAATTTTGAAATTCTACCAACTTCGATTTTCGCGCGATCATTTTTTGTCGCTTCTTTCATTATACGTTCAATAATTTGCTTGTGACGGCGATTGAACATATCAATAAAATCAACGACGACAAGGCCGGCTAAATCACGTAATTTTAATTGACGTGCAATTTCGTAAGCAGCCTCTTTATTTGTAGTAAATGCTGTCTCTTCAATATCGGATTGACCTGTTGAACGTCCGGAGTTTACATCTACGGTAACAACCGCTTCGGTTGGCATAATTACGATTGAACCACCAGACTGCAAACGAACTTCTTGTGAATTTATTTCTTCAATTTGTTCATCGATATTATATTTACCAAATAGTGGTCTGCTATCTTTATAATGCGATAGGCGATTTATAAATTTTGGCGCAGTTTTAGCCATAAATTCATAAGCCTTATCAAAAGCATCTTTGTCATCAATCAATACTTCATCAATGTCAGATGTTAGATAGTCGCGAAGTGCGCGAATTGAAATATCTGATTCTTTATAAAGAGGATAAGGTGATTTGCTTTCCTCACTTTTTTGAATAATTGAAACCCAAAGGTCAACTAAATTATCGACATCTTTTTGTAATTCTAAAATTGTTTTATTTATTCCGGCAGTACGAATAATAACGCCAATACCAGCTGGAATATGCAACTTTTGTACGATTTGGCGCATCTGCTTACGTTGTGTAAGGTCTTGAATTTTACGCGAAACGCCACCACGCTGATTGCCTATAACGAGTACACAATAGCGACCGGGAATAGAAAGATTAGTAGTCAAGGTAGCGCCTTTCGCATCGCGCTCATCTTTTACAACCTGCACGATTAGCTCTTGACCAGTTTTTAAGACATCTTGAACGTTGAATCTGCGATGATAATGGTTGTCATTCTCATCGTCGTTTTTGTTGTTTTTTAGATTATTCCAATATGCCGGATGAATGTCGTTTGTTTGGAGAAAACCATTTTTGCTGGAACCAATATCTAAGAAAGCAGCTTGCAAACTCGGCTCAACGCGAGTGATTGATGCTTTATAGATATTGCCCTTAAGTTGGACTTGGTCTGACCAAACAATATCTAAATCGGTCAGTAGGTTATCATCACATATTGCTACACGTTTTTCTTCGGAATGAATCGCGTTGATTAAAAGTCGTCTTGTCATTGATGTTTATTTCACTCGTATCAATGCAACGCTTTTTAAGATTTTTAGATGTGAATAGCGTAAAGGCGCATTAAAAACACGCTTTTACACTGGACATAGCACTAGAGGGAATTTTCCAATGACTATGAGTATAGTTTAAATTATATAGTGTTATGAGTAGATTTGTTATCCTCATAATTTACAAATAAGTATAATCAGCTATATTCCAGTAAGTTGCGTAACATTCAAAAATATTTCGTTTTCTAGACGAGCAAAGTGAGGAGACAAAAATATGAATAAATGTCATATTTTGTGTATTGCCAGGTCTATTAAATAT
>JAVBQZ010000224.1:0-3109 GCA_031548505.1 Bdellovibrionota bacterium
TCTCTTATTTAATAGTACTTCTGCCATTTTTCAATGATAGCATAGAACACTAGCGCGTGAGAAATTGTAAAGACGCGTTTACAGAGCAAGTCTGCTTGATAATACGAGACATACAATAATTTAGAGTTGTATTGATTTATAGCAAAATTTCCCATGTAGCCGCCCAGCAGTACATGGTCTTTCAAAATATAATTTACACCATAGATTGCCTGCTTTTTTAATGAAACTTATCGCCCTCATGCGCGCGAAGACGTTTAAAGTAATCAAATAAGCTCGACAGAGACTCTTGAAAAAATAAACCCCAAACTCATATAATTCAGGCTCGGAATTATTCTGATTTTTTGGAAACTTTTGTATTTTGTTGGCATTTGCTATAAATTATCTAGATTTAAAGTATAATAGGATATGTCACTAATAAAAATACGAATAGACAATGGAAGAAAAAGAAAAGTATAAACTCCTGAGCGGTTTAAAAAAATATCTTTATGAAATGCAAGAGATTTCTGATAGAAGAATCTTTCCATTGATTGCTGAAATAAGAGCATACATAAGTGAGCATGACTGGTTGGAGAGAGAATATAGACAAGAACTTAGGGATTTTTTTGATTATTATGAGACGGAAGAATATGAGGAGCTTGTTGATAATTTTTGCCATGCTATAGCAAGACGCATGCATAAGTCTCCAACAGAACTTCTTGAAGATTCTGATTTTAAGATTCCAATGCTCGATAAAAAAGACTTAATATACTTTACATCTTATGATTTATCACAAGAAACTTTAAATAAGTTGAGAAGCCTTGATGAAAGCAATGTGATAGATTTATACAGAGACTTAATTGCAGATACGTTCCCAACCTGTGAACTGGATGATAAGTTTGAAGAGGCTGCTGATAATTTAGATGACGAGATTAGGAGCGGTATTTCTTTTTACCTGTTTGAGTATGCTAATGAATCCCCAAATCATGTTGGCGCACTATTTATCCCAATTTGCAAGTGTTCAACAATAACAATGCTTTCTATGTTGATACTAGCTCTTCAGTGGTCAAAAACAAAAGAAGAAATTCAAAAGAAAGTGCAGGGTGATTCAGTAGGATTAACAACGGCATTGACGGAAGTCGCTAACCTTATAAAAGAAGGGCTTAGTATGAAAGAAATAGCTGCTGGGCGTAACGTAAGCATTGAAACCGTTAAAACGCAAATTAAGACTTTAGCTAATCAGTATGACTGTAATGGCATAAAAGATTTGCGAAAAATCCTCAAATAAATTTCATTTATCCCCCTTTTATCACTAATTTATCACGATTTCTTCACCTTTTTTTCGTGATGTTTTGTGCTGCGCAATCGTCAATAATTGATAATGTAAGACAGCAATGTCGGATTATTAATAAAAAAGGACAAAACTATGGAAACAATTTTATTGACAGTAAATCAATTTAGTGAAAAGCATCCAGCATTTACTAATGGCTCTTTAAGAGCATTGATTTTTAACGAAAAACAAAATGGATTCAGTAAGTGTATTCGTCGCATAGGTGGACGAGTGCTTATTAATGAAAAAGATTTCTTTGAATGGGTTGAAGAAATTAACACAAAGGCGGTGTAATTATGGTTAAAAGAAGTCGACCTAAGTATAATCGCATTCGTGATGCTAAAATTTATACTTCCGAAGAACTGGCTAAAACAATTGGGGTACATCTTCAAACTGTTCTTGGCTATATAAGAAAAGGAATGCCCGTAATTAACCCTCAAAGTAGACCATATCTAATTAAAGGTGTTGATGCAAAAAAATTTCTTATTCAACAATCGAAAAGTCGCAAATGCACAATTAAAATAGGGGAATTTTATTGCCTGCGATGCAAAAAAGCAGTTAAAAGTTCTGTAAGCAACATTATCTTTGAAGAAAAAAATCGCATATTGGGTAAGAATGCAAAGAAAGTAGACATCAAAGGCGTTTGTAAAAAATGCGGTTACGATAAATTACGAATATTTTCCAGTGAGAAAAAAGCGGAAGAATTTCTAGAAGTTATAACCCATCCAAATTATGACCAAGAAGAAATATAAGTATTAAAAGGGATTGATTCTCCTTCCTTAAGTACAAAGAAAACAACAAAAGGACACCATCTTGAAAAACGTAATTGTTGCCACGCTGAGAAATGTGGATAATGAAAATAAAATTAAAGAATATTGTGACCGTAAACTGCGAAGAAAAGCGGAGTCTACTGTATCGTCTTATGAAAAGTCTATTGAAAAATTCCAAAAATTTTTCGGCTATCGTGACTTTAGAGGTTTTGACTTTCAAGTTGCGACTCAATATGTGGACTACTTAAGAGAACAACATGGCGGATCATTGAATACCATAAACACTCATTTAAAAAACCTTAAAAAATTTTTAGAGTGGTTGTCCGATGAATCAGGCTATGAAAAACTTAGCATTAATGACATACTGGATGGCTTAACACTTAAAAATAATGAAATCAACAGTCTTAAAACATTTACCGAAGTAGATTACCCGAAACTTGAAGAAACAAAGACCCTTTTTGATTCCATAGAGGTTAAGACTGATATTGACAGGCGCGATAAGGCATTGATAGCTTTTATGGTAGCAACTGGCATGAGAATTGAAGCAATCACAACGCTCACAATGAAGGCGGTGGATATCGATAAAATGTTTGTTAACCAGACCCGCAAAAATAAAATGCGTATTAAATATGGAAAGAATTTTAAAAGTAAGATTTTTAATTTCGATTCCGAGATGACTGAATATTTTGTCGAATGGTACAAGTATCTTAAAGCAGAAAAACATTTTAGCGATGAATCCCCAGTATTCCCACGTTCTAAACAATCACAGGAAGAAACCTCAGCAGCGTTTATTTATGAAGATATTGACAATAAAAGGTGGGAATCAACCTCACCCATTAATAAAGTTTTAAAAGACAGGTCTAAAGCTGCAGGAGTGACTGAATTCTCCGCTCATAAATTTCGACATTTATCAATACATTTAGCCCTCAGAAGATGCCGTGCGGGAATAGAAGTTAAGGCAATTTCACAGAACTTTGGTCACGAATATGCAGCTACAACTATGCAAGTATACGGAAATTTACCCAATATAGAG
>JAVBQZ010000208.1:0-6275 GCA_031548505.1 Bdellovibrionota bacterium
TTAGGCGAATTTGCTGCGACAAGAACTTTCCATTCACACGGTGGTGGAGCAAAAACACCAGTTAAGAAAGTCGGTGGAGCAGGAAAAAAATAAAATAATGGTGATATTTTATGGGTAAGAAAATTTTAAACGACGGTTATGTATCAAAAGCAATTTTGAATGATGTGCATGTTTCTCCGCAAAAGGCACGTCTAGTTGCTGATTTAGTTCGTGGGCGCAAAGTAACAACTGCGGTTGATATTTTGTCATACTGCACAAAAAAAACAGCTCCTCTCTTAAAGAAGTTGGTTTTGTCTGCGGTTGCTAATGCGAAGCAAAAAGATGGTGTTGATATTGATGAGTTGTTTATTCGTAGTGTTACAGTCGATGAAGGTAAGAAAAATAAACGTTTTTTACCACGTGCGCAAGGTCGTGCTACGCCAATTATCAAGAGGCATAGTTCGATTACTGTAATATTAGATGAGTTATAGAATATTATTTTTTAGAAACCTCCCTATCTAGGGAAAGAAAAGGAATGCAATGGGTCAAAAAGTTCATCCGCACGGCATGCGTTTAGGAATTACAACTTCTTGGTTATCTCGTTGGTACACGAAAGATAATTTCGCTGCTCAGTTGCAACAAGATTTTAAGTTACGTGACTTTATTAAGAAGCGTTTAGCAAGTGCAGGAATTTCAAGTGTTGAAATTGAACGTACTATAAATCGTGTCAAAGTTAATGTTAGAACCGCGAAGCCAGGTTTAGTAATTGGTAAAAAAGGTAAAGACATTGAAGATTTTCGCCAAGAATTAAAAAAGATGATTGGCCGTGAGGTTGTTGTTAACATCATTGAAGTTCGTAAGGCAGATTTGGACGCAAGTTTAGTCGCACAAAATATTGCAAACCAACTTGTGCGTCGTGTTGCGTACCGTCGTGCTGCAAAAGATGCAATTGCAAAAGCAATGAAGATGGGCGCTGAAGGTGTAAAAGTTATGATTAGTGGACGTTTGGCTGGGGCCGATATTGCTCGAACTGAATGGATACGTGAAGGTCGTGTTCCGCTTCATACTTTACGTGCAAAAATTGATTATGGCACAGCGGAAGCATTAACGACTTATGGAATTTTAGGAATTAAAGTTTGGATTTTTAGAGGTGAAGTTGTGGACGGGGTTGACGCTACTGAGCAAATAGCGCTTTAATTTTTTTTGTTTAATTATTAGATTTTCCTAACGAAAAATCTATTATTTATTTTTAGAATACTATGTTACTTTCGCCTAAAAAGATTGTCCACCGCAAACAGATGAAGCAGGTTAGGCATTTGCAAGGGACAGAGACCAGAGGAACAACCTGCGCTTTTGGTGATTTTGGTTTAATGGCTACCCAATCAGCATGGGTTACTAACCGTCAAATTGAAGCCGCTCGTATCGCTATTAACAGGCATTTAAAGAGAGGCGGTAAGATGTGGATTCGTGTTTTTCCAGATAAACCACTTACAAAAAAACCAGCTGAAGTGCGAATGGGAAAAGGTAAAGGTTCTCCAGAGCTTTGGGTTGCGGAGGTTAAACGTGGTAGAGTATTGTATGAAATCAATGGTGTTGCTGAGGAAACTGCAATTAAAGCTTTAGAACTTGGAGCTGCTAAATTGCCAGTTCGTGCAAGAGTAATTAAACGACATTTGTAAGCTAGGTATTTACTATTATGAAAAAGACAGAATTACTAAAAGAATTTCGTGCGTTGTCTAAACAGGCACAAACGGAGAAAATTGCTGATTTGCAAGAGGAATTGATGAATATTCGTTTCAAGCATGCAACAGGTCAGTTTGAAAAAACATCTGAATTTGTTACGCTTAGAAAACGTATCGCACAGTTAAAAACAATTATTAATGAGGGTAGCGTTTAAAAATTTGCGCAGATTTCGCCAGGCGTCTTTCGCTTAATGCTCATGGCAGAATTTTTTAAATACTACATAAAACTTTAGACACGAAACTATTAGGAAAAGCGTGACATGCAAGAGATAATTCAAGAAAAACGTGGTTTGGCAAGAAAGTTAAAAGGCTATGTGAAGAGCAACAAAATGGATAAGTCAATTGTCGTTGCTGTTTCTACATACAAAAAACATCCGCAATACGGAAAATATGTTCTTAGAACAAAGAAGTATATGGCGCATGACGAGACAAATCAATGTAATATTGGTGATAAAGTTGAAATTATTGAAAGTAGGCCGCTTAGCAGAAATAAGCGTTGGCGCGTTCGTTCGATTATTGAAAAGGCAGCTTAATTTTTTAAATTTAGGAGAGTTATGATTCAGCAAGAAACAATTTTAGATGTGGCGGATAACTCAGGTGCGAAGAAAGTTATGTGCATTAAGGTGTTGGGAGGATCAAAGCGTCGCTATGCTAGTATCGGTGATATTATTGTTGTAGCAATTAAGGAAGCACTTCCAAATTCAAAAGTAAAAAAAGGGACAGTGCATAAGGCGGTTGTAGTTCGTGTTTGTCAAAACTTGAATCGCGACGATGGTTCGCATATTAAATTTGATACAAATGCCGCTGTTTTAATCAACGCTGCTAAAGAGCCAGTTGGTAACCGTATTTTTGGACCAGTTGCTCGTGAGTTGCGTGGTAAGAATTTTATGAAAATCATTTCACTTGCTCCAGAGGTGTTATAATATGACTATTAAAAAATCTAAAAAACCAATTAACAAACATGAGTTTGTAACTGCTCTCAAAAAGGGCGATAGAGTGATGGTTATTGCTGGTGGCAATAGCAAGAAAGATGATATTCGTGGGAAAGTTGGCAAAATTATGAAATTTTTGCCAAAGAAAAATCGAGTTGTGGTTGACGGGATTAAGTTTGTGAAAAGGCATCAAAAAGCAAGAAATGCCCAAGAAAGTTCTGGCGTTATTACGAAAGAGGCAGGAATACATATTTCGAATGTTATGTATTATGTTGATGATTTAAAGCGCCCCGTTCGTTTGCGTTCTAAAGTGCTTGATGATGGTAAAAAAGTTCGTGGTTATACGCATCCGGAAACTAAAAAATTTGAACAGATAGCATAAATTTGAAGTGTTTAAATTGTCGGATTATTAATATTAATTTTATTCTTAGTGTGAGATAAATAAATGGTAACTCGCTATAAAGAAATATATGATACGAAGGTTGTTCCTGAATTAAAGAAACAATTTAATTACGCAAATGTTCATCAGGTTCCGAGAATTGAAAAGATTGTTTTGAATATGGGTGTTGGTGAAGTAGTGACTAATGCAAAGGCAATAGAATTCGCTACTCAAGATATGACTTTGATTTCAGGTCAGAAGCCGTCTATTAGAAAATCAAAGAAATCAATTGCAAATTTCAAATTGCGCGAAGGAATCCCTATTGGTGTTACTGTAACTTTACGTGGTGTAAGGATGTACGAGTTTTTGGATCGTCTTTTAAGCATTGCTATCCCTCGTGTTCGTGACTTTCGCGGTATTCCAAAAAATGGGTTTGATGGGCGTGGTAATTATTCTCTTGGTTTAAACGAGCACATTATTTTTCATGAAATTGATATTGAAAAAACAGTGCTTCGTGGTTTGAGCGTTACCTTTGTTACAACTGCTAACACAAATGAAGAAGGGAAAGCATTATTAACTCATTTTGGATTTCCATTTAGGGCGTAATTTTTATGGCTAAAAAATCTTTGATAGTAAAAGCGGCTAGAAAACAAAAATTTAAAGTAAGAGAATACAATCGTTGTGCTAGTTGCGGACGTCCTCGCGGTATTTATAGAAAATTTGGTCTTTGCCGTTTGTGTTTGCGTAAACATGCTTTGAAGGGAGAAATTCCGGGCTTGGTAAAGGCAAGTTGGTAAAAGTAAAAATTAAGTGGTGGTGGCAGCAGATAGCGATTTTTTTAACATTAAACTTTGAATTAATATTATGAATACTGATCCAATAGCTGATTTATTAACTCGTGTTAGAAATGCACAACGCGCTGGGCATCAGACGGTGTCGGTTCCTTTTTCTAAGACAAAAGATAGTATTGTTAAAGTCTTATTAGAAGAAGGATATATTGAGAGTGCGACAGTCGAACAAGACGGCATCAAGAAAAATTTTAGACTTGTTTTGCGTTATACGAAAATGGGAACACCTGTGATTAAAGAAATTAAACGTTTAAGTTCTTCTGGTCGTCGTGTGTATGTGGAAGTAAAAGATATTCCTGTTTTTAAATCAGGTCTTGGCACTATCATTGTTTCAACATCAAAAGGTATGATGACTGGACGTGAGGCAAAACGTCAAAATATTGGTGGTGAATTAATTTGTTCAATTTTCTAAGGGGGTATTTAAAATGTCTCGTATCGGTAAACTACCTATTGAAATGCCAAAGGGCGCAAAGGTTGAGATTTCTGGGAATTTAGTTAAGGTTGAAGGTCCAAAAGGGAAGCTTCAACGTGAAATTCGTCCTGAAATAACAATCAAAATTGAAAGTAACCAAATTATTGTAGATCGCAAAGACGAATCAAAGGAGTCACGCGCATTTCATGGTATGGAACGCGCCTTAGTACATAATATGGTTTTTGGTGTAACTACCGGATTTGAAAAAATATTAGATATTATCGGTGTTGGTTTCCGTTTAGATGTTCGTGGCGATATTGTGGATTTGACTTTGGGATTTTCTCACCCGGTTGAGTTTAAACTTCCTGCTGGGGTTAAAGGAACTGCAATTAAGGAAGGTAAAGAAATATCATTAAAACTTGAAGGTGTTGATAAACAACTTGTTAATGAAACGGCTGCACAAATCAAACGCTTGCGTCCACCTGAAGTTTATAAAGGTAAAGGTATAAGGTATCGTGGTGAAGTGATAAAACTCAAGGCTGGTAAAACAGGTAAAAAATAAATTTTATTAATCGTTTTTTATATACAATTTCTTATTATGGCAGATAAAGCAAAAATAAGACGTGAAGTTAGGGCTACTCGTAAAAAAGGTCTTAAGAAGAGAATTAGAGGGACCGCTGAGCGTCCTCGTCTTTGTGTCTTTAGAAGTTTAAAATATACTTATGCGCAAATCATTAGCGATGAGGATGGTAGAGTCATTTGTTCTGCTTCAACTAAGACACTAATTGAGGGTAAAGAATCGTCTAAAGGTGTAGAAGCCTCCAAAAAATTAGGCCAGAAAATCGCTGAACTTGCAAAAGCAAATAAAATTGAGGGCGTTGTTTTTGATAGAAATGGCTACTTGTATCATGGTCGTGTTGCGGCAGTTGCAGATGGGGCACGTGAAGGGGGCCTTAATTTATAATAGTTTTTTTAATCAGATCTAAGGAGATATATGGGAGCGAAGTATAACAGACCAGCAGATAGAAAATTGTCAGCAAAGGAAGCCGGCGACTTAGTTGAAAAGGTTGTTAGCATTAATCGCGTTGCTAAAGTTGTTCGAGGTGGACGTCGTTTTAGTTTTAGCGCGCTTGTTGTAGTTGGTGATGGTAATGGTCATGTTGGTTATGGTTTAGGAAAAGCGAATGAAGTTCCTGATGCAATTAGAAAAGGAACTGAAGCAGCTAAAAAAGCGTTGATTAGTGTCCCTCTTGAAGGTGTGACGATTCCGTACATGGTAAAAGGAATTTCCGGTGCGGCAACTGTTTTGATGCAACCAGCATCTCCGGGAACTGGCGTTATCGCAGGTGGAACAGTTCGTAACGTACTTGCACAAGTTGGTATTAAGGATGTTTTAACTAAATCTTATGGCTCCCGAAATCCACACAACGTTTTAAGTGCAGTTTTTGATGGTTTATTACAGCTTGAAACGGCAGAATCGGTTGCGACAAGACGTCGTAAAAAAGTGGAAGAAATAGAATTTAAGCCTTACGGTCTTTAAACGTTTAAAAAGTCTCCACTTAAATTCTTTAGTTTTCGAAGGGATTTTTTAAGTGCAGAATTTATGCACGAGATATTTTACTAATTTTAGAAAAAAAACATGGCTACTAAAAAAGAAGAAAAAGTTATCGTTAAGCAGGTGCGTAGTGCAATCCGCCATCCGAAAACACAATTGGCGACTCTTAAAGCATTAGGTTTAGGTCGCATCGGTAAAACCGCAAATCATGTTTTGACTCCACCTATTGTTGGAATGATTAAAACCGTTTCGCATTTAGTATTAATTAGCAAAGAGAAATAATTGTTATGAGCAACGAAAGTTTTTTAAATTTATCATCGTTATCGCCAGCCCCTGGTTCTCGTAAAACACGCAAAAGAAAAGGTCTTGGTGAGAGTTCTGGTTTAGGTAAAACAGCGGGTCGTGGTCACAAAGGACAACGTGCTCGA
>JAVBQZ010000150.1:0-5177 GCA_031548505.1 Bdellovibrionota bacterium
GAGCGCTAGCGGAGCCATATACCAATATACTCCTGTTCATAATAACAATAGCATCGCGAAGCGATTCCAAACAAGAAAAATGTTTGTAAAGCTTACAGTGCTTAATACAGGAAAACCCAAGTAACAGGAGTATATTTTCTATTAAAATTTAATAACAACTGCAAAATCTTTCTTGCCAATTCGCAATTCTATTTCCCCTTTCAAACGCTCAACAATTACCTGTGCAATCGTTAAACCGAATCCTAGTTTTTTTTCAGATGGGAATCCAATTGTAATATACGGCTCAAATAATTCTTTAATTTCAGACGAAAATTCTTTCGCATCGGAATTGTCGTCACCTTTCAAGATTGAACTCGTATCTGATATTACCGATATACAAATACCTTTATCATGCGCAGTATCTCTTGAAATTATCAGCCTCACTTTCCATGACGGTTCTTCTGCTAGCTCACCTTGGCGGGCAAATGACTCAGCACAATTTGTTAACAACTCAGTAGCTAGCAAGTTTAACTGATTATTATCAGCGATGACTTCTAGATTATCAGCAAGCAGTTCAACGTCTATTTTCAAATTTTCAAATTTAACCGCATCCCTACTTTGTAATTTTTGTAAAGTATTTTGAAAATTATGCTCTATATTACAAGCGGCGAACGATGGCTCACGCGTTGAAATCAAAGCTACAAGACGTTGGTTGAGGGCAGATAATTTCCATGCCTCTTTCGCTATCATTGCACTATACTCGCCAATTTTAGTACTTTCTAACTTTCCCATCTCCGCCATCGTTTGCATAATTGAGCAAACTGAGATTATCCCCGTTAAAGGATTACCAACATCATGAACATATTTATGAATAAACTCAGAAAAAGTGTCCCCGACTAAAAAGTCACGTAATACAAAATTTGGCTTTACTATTATCTCATTTTGTTGTGATATTGACATAAACTAGACCTTAGCTTCCTTATCTATCATTAATCCAAGTAGTGCATTACCCTAAAACACATCTCTGCTATGAATCAAGATAATAATTCAAACGATCAACAAGATAACCTTATTCCACAATCTATACAACCTGATAATGACGTAGTTTCACAATTAAACTATCAACAAAAAAATGATTGCACAACAACCCCAGACAAGTTCTTTGCTATCCGCGGGACTGTATTCCAATGGTCATTCCTTTTTCTACTCGCTACTTTTATTTGTCTTCCACTTTTGACAACCAACTTTTTTGCAGACATTACATTTGGCAGATGGATTTTGAATCACAATTCAATCCTAGATAAAGACCTTTGGTCATATGCCGGCGAAGGATATAACTGGTATGATATAAATTGGCTTTATCATGTCACCCTCGCATCACTCTATACAATCGGTTCTACAAAGATGCTAATATTTTTTAAAATTACAATTTTATTCTGTACTTTCCTTGCTATCGCACAACTTAACATTGCACTTGCAAAACATAGATTTTTTGCTGTTTTAATCACGTTGTTAGCCTGTTTCGGCGGCTACATCACAAATGATTTACAATCAGCAATAGTCGGGCCAATGTTTTTCTTCACTTATATTCTGTTAGTACAAGCTTCATCCGAAAAATATAAATTTAAAAATCTTATTGCCATTTTTTGCTTGACTACAATTTATGTAAATTGTCACCATTCTGTTTTGGCTGCTATCATAATTGCACAAATTATACTCATCATACGCAATAAAATAGCAATAACTAATACTATACCAAACCAAAATAAAAAATCTTATGCGTTACAAATAATAATTCTCTTTATTTCTTGTTGCGCAATTTTTATATCGCCCTTTGGCACAACATCATTCACAGCTTTTATCGCCCCATTCATTGACGGGACAAAAGAATTATTAAGCCTACAACGCCATTTAAGTATTTATAATTACCAATTCGCTGTGCTTGCTATTTTAACTTTCGTTGGTTTAATTTTTTCATTTTATGCAAAGTCACTTTCCATTGCATTAAGTTTCATAGTTACAGCCGTATTAGCATTATGTTATGCTCCTCTTCTTCCATATGCTCTACCAGCAATTACAGTTCGCCTTACTATTCTTTGGGGGAATGTTGGCCCACAAGGCCTAGGCAAACTTGCTATTGGATTGGATATTTTAAAAGGAAAATTTAATTGGCTACCAACTTCTGGATTTGCATTTCTAGTAGTATGCATCAGTATCGTCTCGATTTTTAAACTCCTTACCTTTCCTAATGCGGAATGGATGATGCCAAAAGTAGAATCTCGTTATTTGCTCGATAACAAAACATTATTGCCGGTACTCACTTCACCTGAAGTCGGTTCATATTTAATATATAGATTTTCTAATAAAGAGGGTGAACCACTCGCAACGGTTATTGCTGACAAGCGTTCAAAAATGTTCTCTACTACCATATTTGATATAGCAAATACGTATTGTAACCTTGATTATAATAATGATTTTCTATCCCTTACGAAGAAGCAAAATTTTCCTTTCGTTTCCGTCCTTGGCCCTCGTTCTAGCATGCTTGCTAGAACACTACCGGATGAACAAAGCATTTTTGAAATCATTGATGTTGAAAGCAAAAGTAATTGGTTACTATTAAAAAAACTAGAATTGATATCTGAAGATAGCTAATTATTACATTTAAACTGAATTCTTTGTTTACTTAGAGAATACACCAACCAAATTATAATAGTCCAACATAAATCGCTTGCTAGAGAATAACCGAAAAATGGAATTCCAGCGACATAACAAGTAGCAAGCCCCGATAACGTAAAAGGATAAATACTTTCCATCCAACCTGAATACCAAACAGCAAAGTTTGTAATTAAAAAGAAAATTGTGGAACTAAGAATTGAAGAGCCGATAATCGCAAATTTATTTTGGTTTCCGGAATCATCTTTAAATTTAACTACCAATGATCCAAGGCAAACTATAATAGCCAAACTCAGATAGGTTGCCCACATTACAATATGTATTCCAATAATTAGATCACTGAGCAACATACTTGTAAAAACTAGTAGAATTGCCAACGCACGATTTTGCAAAAAATAACCGCCAAAAAGCGCGAGTGCGACAATCGGCGCGAACTGTGGCAAATGTGGTACGCATCTAAATAGCACTGAAATTAAAATCAGTGCACAAATAATTAAGTATTTAATTTTCTTTTCTTTCATTTCTCTCTCCAATTTTTTATTTCTCACAGAAGCACAGAGTGTGGAGGGGACAGAGGTGTACCTCCCTCTATGAGAAACAAATTATTATAATAACGATCTCAAGCTTATAGGGAGCATCTCCTTCTCTCCTTCTGCAAAATTAATTTTCGCATCAACGACATAGTCAATTATAGCAGATAATTGCTGGTCGGCAGGCATTCGTTTATCAATAAATATAAGCTGTTTATCCTTAAAATTGCAAGCACCACTCTTAACCCTAAAAGCATCGCCACGCATCAATTTCTCGCGACGAATATCTAAATCATGTTGTTTTAAGATTTTAATCAATGTTTTTATATTTTTTTCGTCTTCTGCAAGCATAACAATAGCACTGTATTTATATAGTAAATCAAAATTAAATTTATATGATTGTGAGCCCCGTAGATTCAAACCTGTGTGTATCCACATATTATATTCATATCCTAAAATAGGGGAAAAATTATGGACATTAACCAAATATTACAAACAACAGCAACAAATATTTTAAATACTTCTAATTCCGCTAAATTTTCTTGTCTACCCTGCGAAATACACACTGAACGCCATCAAGCAAATGCCGAAACGCAAACCTCAACACAAAACGGTATTTTTAGTTTATATGACTTAGTAACTGCAAATCAGACAAGTTCATCATCTTCTTTTACAAATATGATTTCGAGTTTATCAAATAGAGACTATAAATTGAATGCTAGCATCGACGAAAAAGGACAGGTTAATGTTAAGACAGAAGATGGGTATAAAATTATTTTTGAAGGTAAACAGGAAGCATGGAAAATTGTTTCACCGGACGGGACTGAAACCCGTATCTGGGGTGATCCGCATGTTGAAGAAAGCGACGGCGACAAATGGGATTTTAAAGAACAAAGCACATTTGTTTTTGGTAACAATAAAATCACGGTTGAGACAACACCATATAAAAACGGTGAAACAGTAACAAAATCAGTAACAATTTACAGCGGCAAAGACCGTTTATCAATTGATAACTTAGATATAAACAAGCCAAATTTTGTCGCTTGGAAGCTAGATGGAGAACAACATAATGAAGCTCTAGACGATGACGATATTTATGATTTAGTTAACGCAAACAATGGTAGCTTTAGCTGGCAGAAAAAAATATAGTAAAAAACACTGATAATGTAGGGAGAATATACTCATGCTCCTTGAGTTCTCCTGATTTTTTTGAATCCTTTAGGAGCATGAGTATGCGGAGTACTAGCGGAGCCATATACAAATATACTCCTGTTTATAATGAAAATAGCATCGCGAAGCGATAACTAAACAAGAAGGATGTTTGTGCGCTTCTTAGGAAAACTAAAAGCACAGGAGTATGTACAGCCCATTAAACTTCTTCTATACTTCCGTGAGAAACCACCCCTCGCAAATAGAAAAAATCTCGCTTACGACCGTGTGCTAAACGTTTTGCCCAAAGCGATTTAAAATTCTGTAGAATAAATTCATTATCCACTGCATTTACATTTTGAATATTTAAGCCTACCTTTTGTAATTCATTTAGGTAATTTTCACTTTGGAAATATTCTGTAGAAATTTCTGGCAAGTTACGTCGTACCATTTCACCACCCTCAAAACTATCAGAATATGTTAAAATAAATTCAAACGGCGCAGTTGCTTTCGCTAAAAATACGATATTTTTAACAATAAATATATCAGGTTTAACAATCGCTTCTAATAACGACCCCCAAGGCAAAATTAAAGAAATAGAATCAGCAATTCCAGCCAATTCCTGCGCTTGCTCAGCAATCGTTTCTAATGAAGAAATCACAAATAAAATGTTATCTAGTCCGCCCTTCTCCTTTTTACGAATAACCCTTCCTGACATTTCGGACATATTGTCTCGTGCAGGATCAATACCAATAAATAATGTTTCAGGCGATTGTTTCGCCATATAATAGATCTGCTTGCCATCACCTGTTCCAATATCAATATGAACTCTCTTAAATTGAATTA
>JAVBQZ010000097.1:0-3958 GCA_031548505.1 Bdellovibrionota bacterium
TATAATAATGCCTTTAAGGAGAGAGATTATGTCACAGCCAATTCGAACTCACAAGGAAAATGCTTATTTTGCTAAAGAAGATAATTCTAAGCTTCGTAAGTTAGCGAACAAGGCGTTGGCAAGTAAAATTTCTGTTGAAAACGATTCTCCTGCAGAGGAGACCAAGGATGCCGACTTTACTGATGCGTATCTTTTGGAAAACAAAAATTTGGTGTCAAAGTTCTTCACGAAAACCCCTTCATAATTACTAAGACAAATATTCTAAACTTAGAATCACTGTAAAAGCCTTAATCTTTCTTTAGGACTTGAAGATTGGGGCTTTTGTAGTGTTGCATATTAATTTAATAACTTTCTGTGAAAGTCCAAGCCCCTCTGTTTATTATGAGGGGCTTTGTTATTTTTATAGAATGTCTAATTTTTTTAGGAGAAAACTTTATGCCAGCAGTTGTTAATCAAGAAAAATGTATCGCTTGTGGTGCATGTATAGAAATTTGCCCGGTATCGGCAATTACAGCACAAGCGGACAAAGGAAATAAAGCAATCGTGGATGCTGACGCGTGCATTGAATGTGCTGCATGTGAGGGCGAATGTAAGCCGGAAGCAATTACGATGGAATAATATACTCCTGCTCCAATCCTCCTCCGTGTTAATCCGTGTAATCCGTGGACAATTAACTTCTTTTTTTATCCACGGATTACACGGATTAACACGGAGGGAAGGGCGGTAAGTGATGCATTATGCATAACGCTTCAAAGCAAGAGAAGTTTTTGCAAAAACCGAAATCATTTTACAGGAAAACTCAATTAACAGGACTATATACTCATGCTCCATGAGTTTTCCCTTATTTTATGGAACACTTTTGGAGCATGAGTATGCGGAGCGCTAGCGGAGCCATATACAAATATACTCCTGTTTTATAGTATATAAAAGTATCGCGAAGCGATGGCCAAACAAGAAAAATGTTTGTAAAACTTGCAATACTTATAGGGAAAACCTAAGTAATAGGAGTATATATGTCATGTATCCCAAATAGTTCGCAGATTACCTTTAATGCCGGCGAGGCTATTGGCATCATTGCGGGTAATCGCGAACTCCCTCTTGAATTTGTAAAATCAGCAAAAAATCTCGGTTTACGTGTTTGTGCTCTATGTTTTGAAAACGAAACAGATAAAGCGATAGAAAAAATTGCCGATGAAGTCTGTTGGGTTAAACTAGGGCAACTTTCTAAAATGATTGATTTTCTGAAACCACGTGTAAAAAAAGCAGTTCTAATAGGTGGAATCAATCGAGTTAAAAGTTTTAAGGATGTTTCGTTTGATGTGCGTGGTGCCTTATTTATGGCAAAAATTCGTTCTACTAAGGATGATGTGATAATGCGCGGTTTGGCTAACGAATTTAAAAATGAAGGCGTTGAAATTTTAGATTCCACAATTTTTGCAAGAGATTTGTTAATTGAAAATGAAGTATTAACCAAGAAGAAACCAACTAAGGAACAGTTGCGTGATATTGAAGTTGGAAGAGAAGCCTTGCGTGCGCTTAGCGCTCAACATATTGGCCAACTTGTAGTTGTAAAGGATGGAGTAATTACGGCAGTTGAAGCAGTTGAGGGGAGTGATGAGGCAATTCGTCGCGGTGGACAATTAGGACATAAGGGAACAGTAATTGTTAAATGCGCAAAGGCCGGACAGGATATGAGATTTGATGTTCCAGTGATTGGTGTTAAAACAATTCAAATAATGATTGAGGTTTCCGCCTTAGTACTCGCTTGCGAGACAGGACGTTGTTTAATTACAGAACGTGAAAAGGTCTTAGAATTAGCAAACAAAAACGGAATTGTAATTTTAGGTTGTGATGAGTTGAAAAAGTAAAGGTTGGGTAATTTAGTTTTTTTTTTCTCATTTTGTACTTCTTTTATTTACTGGTGTTTGCTATAGTACCCTTTTACCGATGTTTCTTTTATCTGTGCGTTTTTTTTTTACGATTGTTAAATTAACCAAGCATAAAAACAGCAAAATTAAGGTTTATCGTAATTTTTTAAAAATCATTCCTAATGGATTTACTTCATTCTGAATTTTTTTCATATGCAAAAGAACCCACACACAAGTAAACAGTTAGTAAACCAAGTCGCGTTAATAATCATATACAATCATAGGTATGATACTAATATAGATATATTAGAAAAATTATATAAAAATCGTTTCACAGATATTTTTCACCTTATGCCATTTTATGATGGTGATAAACCTAATGTAATTTCTGTTTATGAAAATTCGTACTATTTTCAAGGGTATATAGCTCAAGGGTTAAGAAGTTACTTTAACGAAAATTATGAATATTACTTTTTTATAGCGGATGACCTTATACTAAATCCCATCATAAATGAAAAGAATTATAAGGAAATCTTTAAACTGGATACGGAAACAAGTTTTATACCACATTTAGATTATCCAAATAATGGGTTTTGGTACTGGAATAAAAGCGTAATTGAATATAGGATGGAAGTTGATGGTATTGAATTCAAAGGTTTACTTCCAGATTATTATGAAGCTTTAAAGAAAATGGAATATTTTAATATAAAAAATGAATATGTAGATGCGGAAAATATTTACTTAGATGAAAGAAAAAATTCGGGAGAAAAATATAAACTTCACTATCCAGTTGCTAGGGGCTATTCCGACATAACAATTGTTTCAAAATATTCAATAAAAAAATTTTGTCATTTTTGTGGAATTTTCGCTGCTTCGCACTTATTTGTAGAATGTGCTTTACCAACAAGTCTAATTCTAACTTGTAAAAAAATTATTTGTGAAAGAGATTTATTGCTACAAGGCAGAGCTTTATGGACAAAAGATGATTATGAAATTTTAGAAAAATATCAACAAAATCTAAAAAAATTATTAAATGATTTTCCACAAAATTATCTTTATCTGCATCCAATTAAATTATCTAAATGGGACACTGAGGATTTATGCAAAAAATAGCCGTTATAGGAGCTGGCATTAGCGGACTTGCCATAGCAAATTTGTTAAAAGAGAAGTTTATTGTAAAAACTTTTGAAAGCGAAAATAAACCGGGCGGTTTAATTGCTTGTGATAATATAAATGGAATCCTTTACCATAAAATTGGCGGTCATATATTCAATTCAAAAAATAAAATGGTATTAGATTGGTTTTGGAATTTTTTTGATATAAAAAAAGAATTCACGAAAACGACAAGAAATGCAGTTATTCATTTAAATAATATATTTGTAAATTATCCTATAGAAAATTTTATTTATCAATTACCAAATGAAATAATAAAAAATATAATTACTGATTTGTTAAACTCTAAAAAAAAACGAGTTAAAAATTTTGAAGATTTTTTACTCGTTAATTTTGGGCAAACTTTATATAGGATTTATTTTAAACCATATAACGAAAAAATATGGGGTCATGACTTGTCAAAAATTTCCATCGATTGGCTTAACGGGAAATTACCTAATCCAAGCATTGAAAAAATAATATATAATAATTTTGTAAAGGCAAATGAAACATCTATGGTGCATAGCACTTTTTATTATCCTTATAAAAATGGTTCTCAGTTTATAGCAGACAAGTTAGCAAAGAACTTGAATATTGAATATAATTCAAAAATTAACTCTATAAAAAGAAATAAGGAAAAATGGCTTGTGAATGATTATGAATGTGAAAAAATTATCTTCTGCGGAAATGTTTTAGATTTACCTCGAATACTTAAAAAAGATTTTAGAGGGATTAAACTGCTCAAATATCACGGGACGACATCTGTCCTTTGTAAAATTAAAAATAATCCTTATAGTTGGGTTTATATGCCAAATGAAACTCACAATTCTCATAGAATAATTTGTACAGGTAATTTTTCTAAAACAAACAATGCTGGGGGGGGGGGGGGGGGTATCGCAGCAACAATAGAATTTACAAATAAAATTTAAAAAGACGAT
>JAVBQZ010000107.1:0-3629 GCA_031548505.1 Bdellovibrionota bacterium
TATCCTTCACTTCGTCTTTAAATTGCTCTTCAGTGCAGATTAAATGTGCATCGTCTTGGGTAAAACCTCTTACTCTAAGCATACCGTGCAATGCTCCGGCGGGTTCGTATCGATATACAGTACCGAGTTCACAATATTTAATAGGTAAATCTTTATAACTTCTAAGCTGGCTTTGATATATTTTTATGTGAAAAGGGCAGCTCATTGGCTTGACGTAATAATTAACATTTTCTTCTACATCTTTGCTGGACATTTCCATAGGAGGATACATGCCTTCTGCGAAATTTTTTAAATGTCCGGAAGTCTCCCATAGATTTGATAAACCAATATGTGGAGTATATATATATTCGTAACCTCTTTTTCTATGTTCTTTTCTCCAATATAATTCTATTTCTTCGCGAACTATAGAAAGTTTAGGGTGCCAAAGTATTAATCCCGGACCAATTTCCGGATCAATGCTAAATAAGTCTAATTCTTTTCCTAGTTTTCTATGATCTCTTTTCTTAGCTTCTTCAAGGAAATGTATATATTCTAGCAACTTTTCTTCCGTATCAAAACATATTCCATATACCCTTTGTAACATTTTGTTCTTTGTATCGCCTTTGTAATATGCTCCGCTTACTTTAAGAATTTTATAATATTTAATTTCTTTTACCGTTTCTACGTGAGGGCCACGGCAAAGGTCGGTAAAATCCCCTTGTGAGTAACAAGAAATAACGCTACCTTTTTCCATATTGTTGATTAAATCTATTTTATATGGATCGTCTTTAAATAATTCCAGTGCTTCCTCTAAAGATAATTCTTTACGTATCATTCTTTTACCACCTTTAGAGATTTTCTTCATTTCTCTTTCTATTTTTTCAAAATCCCCTTCCTTTATTACTTCTTCACCTAAATCAATGTCATAATAAAAACCCTCTTCTATAACTGGGCCCACCCAAAATAGTGCATTTGGATATAAATTTTTTATTGCTTGTGCGAGTAGATGTGCGCAACTGTGGTTTAAAATACTTAACTGTTCATCTTCTTTAATATTTATCATTTTTATGCTCCTGTTGTAAGAAAAATTTGCTTCAGACTGTCACTTTTTTAAGTGAAGGAAAATGGTAAAATTCGCAAGGTTTATTATTTAAAAATTATATCACGCTCTCTGCAAAAGAGCAATAATATCAGGTTATTCCATAAATTTAACTCTAAGCTCGTATCCTATATCCAATTGCTTCATTTAAGTGCTGTTCATTGATGTCTATCGTTCCTTCTAAATCGGCGATTGTGCGGGCAAGTTTTAGAATGCGCGTATAACTTCGCGCGCTTAAAACTAATTGCTCTGCTGTTTTCTCAAGTAATTTTTCACTGATGGAATTTAATTTACAATATCTTTTTAATTCCTCAGTAGTCATTGTTTTATTTGTACGATGCGGGTTATTAAACCTAATGCGTTGAATTTCACGCGCCTGTAAGACAGATTTTTTCATTTTTTCTGTTGGATCTTCAGCAAGTGGCTTATTTAAATCTAGGAAATTAACTGGTGGTACCCAGATTTGTAAATCTATTCTATCTAAAAATGGTCCGGAAATTCTAGCTAAATATCGTTCAACCATTCCCTGTGTGCATCGACAATTCCCTCCTGGCAGTCCTTTTTTACCGCAAGGGCAAGGGTTCATAGCTGCTAATAAAATGAAGTCTGCAGGATAATCAATACGATGTTTAGCACGTGAAATTGTAATTTGTTTTGTTTCAAGTGGCGTACGCAGTGTTTCTAATACTTGGCGTTTAAATTCTGGTAATTCGTCAAGAAATAAAATACCTTTATGCGCTAGCGTTATTTCGCCGGGTGTTGGGATAGTCCCGCCGCCAACTAAACCTGCATAACTGACAGTATAGTGTGGCGAACGGAAAGGACGTTTTGTTACGACACCAAAATCAAAATTTGAACTAGAATTTAAATTTGTAGAATCTTGTGCGGAATAAATTTTTGTTAATTCCACCATTTCAAAAGTATTAAGTGGAGGGAGGAGTGAGATGATTCTTTGAGATAACATACTTTTGCCTGCGCCCGGTGGCCCAACCATTAGTAAGTTATGTTCCCCGGCTGCCGAAATTTCGAGTGCGCGTTTTGCGGAATGTTGTCCTACAACATCAGCAAAAGTAAATTGTTTTTTCGGAATTGTTTTGATTGGTGTGATATTTGTTTCCAGTGTTTTAAGATCTCCGCGTAAATATAAAGCAACTTCTTGTAGTGAGATTGCACCTTGTGCTTTTACCCCTTCGATTAACTTGGCTTGTGAAAGATTATCTTTTGGAACAATTAATTCGCTTTTAGATAGGTTTTTGCGTACGAAAATTGCGCTAGATAATACGCCGGAAACTGAACGAATTAAACCATCAAGTGTGAGTTCGCCAAGAAAGACGCGATTGATAAGAGCCTGTTTGGGGATTTGATTTTCCATAGCGAGAATGCAAAGTGCTATAGCAAGTTCAAAATTAGCACCAATTTTTGGGAGTGATGCCGGGCTTAGACTTACAATTATTTCGCCTAATGGAAATTTAAAGCCACTGCTTGTGATTGCACAACGAATTCTATCTTTTGATTCTTTGAGAATTCCATCAGGAAGGCCGACGATAGCAAAACGTGATTTAAGGCCAGCGACTTGTGCTTCAACATCAACGCGTACTGCATCTATACCGAGCAGAGTTGTAGAAATTGTTTTTGAAGACATAATAGTGATTAACGATTTGTAATGCGTGACTTACTGATAGAAATAATGGTTCTTTTTCATTCACTTAACTGCATTTTACGTAGTGATAATATTTTTACCTAATCTGTTATTTATACGAAAATATTTCAGACTGAATGTATGAGAATATGCCCCTGTTATTTGAATTTTCCTGTAAAAACATTCAGTTTTTACGAGAATTTTTCTTGTTTTATAATTGCTTTGCGATGCTATTGCCATTATTAAACAGTATTACATATTTCACCATTATTTTGCTGTTATTAATAAAATTGATTTTTGCATAAAGAGTGATTTGTTGTTAAGCAAAAATGAGAATATATAACGACTACTATTGTATGAAACTATTTTAGATTGCATTGAAATATAATGTTTGGTGTTCTGGTAATTCTCTCATTTCTCATTCCGTATTATTTATGTCTATCCCTCAAGAAATTATAGAAGAAGTTCGTCGTCGCACAAGCTTAATAGATTTAATAGGCAATTTGCAAAACGTAAGACGCGCTGGAAGAAGTGTAATGGCTTGTTGCCCATTTCATAATGAGAAAACGCCATCATTTTCAATTAATGAGGAAGATGGGCTTTATCATTGTTTTGGTTGTGGCAAGAAAGGTAATGTCTTTCATTATGTAATGGAAACACGTCAATTAAATTTTGCCGAAGCAGTACGTTTTCTCGCAAATCGTTTAGGTATAACTATCGTAGAAAATAATGATGAGCGCCAAGAGCGTAAATTTGTAGAAGAGAAGAAACGGAAAATACTTTATGGCGAAATTCTTGCACTCGCAGTAAATATTTATCGTGAACATTTATTTGATATTCAGAAAAGTAGATTAGCTCAAGAATATTTGGTTAACCGTAAAATAAGTCTTGAAATGATTGACTTTTTTCACC
>JAVBQZ010000204.1:0-4616 GCA_031548505.1 Bdellovibrionota bacterium
CCTCTCTCCCCAAAAAAAAAGTTCTAAAAATACTGAAATTCTCAAGGAGCATGAGGATGAATCATTTTATTTTTCTTTTAACGCGCCTCAATGGACAAAAATCTTCTATCCAAAAAAAAATAAATAAAAAAGAAAGAGAGGGTTAGAACCTTACGGTTGGTATTAAACCAAAACCCTCTCGCGATTGATTAATATTCTCGTCTATGACTTTTCCCTCGTTTCCCGCAAAATTAGAAGAATAATCATCTTTTGGCGTGAAGCTGAGGTTGTAGACTGTAGCCGTGAGGTTGAACAAGAAATTTTCTAAGTACGAAAAGTTCTTCTCCAACATTAATACAATCGTCAGTAAGTGTTTCTGCAGGATTGGCAGTGAAGTTGCACGCTCTGAATGCTTTCAAAGTGCTCAAGCGGCTTTCTCGTATTTCAAGAAAGATCTCTTTAATGCAATCTTTTTGCTCGAAAGGACGAAGAAAGATTGAAATAGCGTATTGTTGTTCAACATCCGCCGAGAACGCAATGCGGTCTATTTGGATAACGCTACAATCTTCAGAGCTTGAATACATAATATAGGCGACAACTTTTCCATTTTTTTCATCGTCAACAATGATCTTGGTGAGTGTTCGCCTACAACAGCATTCTTCTTCGAACCGCTTGAAACTCCACGCTGGCTCAATTCCTTCGCAAAAGTTCTCCTCCACTAAAGCAATAGCAGGAAGATCTTTTCGCATTGCCCATTTTAAACTTAGACTGTCTCTGAACATAGTAAAACTCCTTTCGTCAGAATGTCTATCAAAATATGTAAGCGATGAACGATGAATGCCTTAGATAAAACACGATTTTATCTAAGCCTTTAGTGATTTGACTGATATCGAAATGAATGGCAAAGTGCAGAAAAAAATAAAATAAAAACCCTAAGCCGTAAGATTCTGCCTCTCTATTAAGGATTACAGGATTCTACAAAAATAATTTTTATAGTATGAATAATAAACCTGAACAGAGATGCAGATATATAATCATCTACCCTAAAAGTGTTTGAATTTTTTTGCATATCCAAAAATATTTTTAGACATGCTAGTGTTCTGGCAGTCCAGTTAGGCACGTGACTGTTATGCTAAAAAAAATAATTCGGATATAATTTATTTTATGTTTTCAGTGGTGGATTTTGGGATTTTATATTTTTGGGAGAAAAGTTTGAATTGCTTTAGGTTATACCTCCTGCGAAAGTAAAAAAGTTAGGCATGTTAAGGGTAAACGAAAATTATTGAATGGTTTTAGTTGGTTATAAGTCATATGGCGATAGTTCTAAAGAGAGGTTAGGCTTTGTAGAAGGCATGTTGTAATAAGAAATAAGATTTTGTAAATTTCTCTTCAAGAGCAAGCACGGAAGTTGGGAGAATTTGAATTAGATGAGAATTATTTTGGCTCCAAAAGAGTGAGAGGCAAAAGAGGTAGAGAAATAGCAGAAAAAATCCCTATATTTGGATTTTTAAAGCGCAATGTAAAGTAAAAGTTTTTGTTAAATTGTAGTAAAGACGTTTTAATGTCTATAATGTAGGTTTAATAGAAGTTCTAAAAATTCTTAGTTGGAATTTCTTTTAACAATAAAGTTTGATGGTCTAGAGCTTTTTATTACTAAATCCCAAACAACTTCTCTGTATTTTTTGTAAAAATTTGGCAGGCGTCATTGAAAGAGATACCTTTAATTTCTGCAATTTTTTCTGCAACATAGTAAACGTGCATTGGTTCGCATTCTTTTCCTCGGAACGGTTCCGGAGCCATGAACGGACAATCTGTTTCAACCAACATTTGTTCAATTGGAATGTTTGAAATTACTTCGTTGATTTTAGAAGCATTTTTAAAAGTTACAACACCTGTAAAAGAAACTTTGAAGCCTAAATCGGCGATTTTTTTGGCATATTCTGCATCTTCTGCGTAGCAGTGAAAAACTCCTCCAACCTCGCTAGCGCGCTCTTCTTTGATTATTTGCAATGTTTTATCGCCGGCACAACGGTTATGAACTATGAGTGTTTTTTTTAATTCGCGTGCAACATTTATGGTATAACGAAATAATCTTTCTTGATTGTTGAAATCAGACCAATCTCTATAAAAATCTAAACCACATTCACCAACCGCTATTATTTTTTGATTATCAAAGTATTTTTCAAGCGGTTTGGTATTTTGAAATTTGTCTGCGTCTTGTGGGTGGAAAGCGATTGCACCAAAAATATTGTCATATTTATTTATTGTAACGATAGTATTGGAATATGCTTCAAGCGAACTTGAAGTACAGATATGAATAATTTTTTGAACGGATTTTTCCTTTGCTCGCGCAAGCACTTCCTCAACAGGCGATTTGAGCATATCAAGGTGTGCGTGTGAATCTATGAGGTATGGAGTAGGTGAGGTGCTCATTACTATATTACTCACTAATCAATTTTACTTCAGTAGTTGGGATGAAGTTAAATGTATTTAGCGTTTCTAAAATTCCATCTCTAGTAACATTATCAATCAGTGCCAATTTCTCACTAAGTGATCTATATTCTTTGTTATAAATCCAATCAGTTCCAATTACCATTAAGCGACGTGTTGAATTTTCATTACCGAGTACGGTACGCGTTTTTAATTTTGTTTTGGCATGATGTAAATCATCGTCAGAAAAATCACTTGCATTGGCGAGAATATTTTTCAAAATTTCAGTAACTTTTTCTAAATTATCCGGTTCAGTACTAGCATAACCCATAGTAAATCCAGTGCCGTCGAGATGCTCGGTGTCAATACTTGCGCTGTCAGCAAGTCCAGTATCTACAAGCTGCCAATATATTTTAGACCCAGTATGATCACCAAGTATCGTAGCTAGGATATCGGCATTATATCTATTTTTATCTTGAGCAGATGGGGCATCTCCAAGTAAACAGATATGCGAAAGTTGTAAATTCTTTTTAGTCAAGGTTTCGCTACTTACCTGTGACTTATGAATTGGTAACTCACGAATTGCTGGATAATCTTTCCATGGGCCGCAATATAATTCTGCTAGATCGCAGAAATGACTCCAATCAAATACTCCTGATATTGCCAATACCATATTGGATGGCGAATAACGACGTGTAAAATATTGAACTAATTGCTCGCGTGAAATTCCACTCACGCTCTCATCCGTGCCAAGCACTGAATTGCCTGCCGGATGTTCGCCAAAAAACTTAGATAATGCTTTTTCGTAAAGCATAAAATGTGGCTTATCTTGGTAAAGCGCAATTTCTTCAAGAATTACCTTTTTTTCCATATCAAATTCATGTTGCACGAAAGTTGAATGCAACATATCGCAGATAATATCCATACCTTGCTCAAGGTATTCAGGTAGAATTGTGAGGTGATATGCTGTGTTTTCTCCGCTAGTATAAGCATTAGCTTGCGCGCCTATTCTTCCAAAATCGTAAGTTAGTTCTAGCGCGGTACGTTTTTTTGTTCCTTTAAACATCATATGTTCAAGAAAGTGTGATACGCCAGCTATTTCCGGTGTTTCATCGCGCGCACCAGTGCGTACAAAAAAGCCGATACTAGTTCCAAGCGCGCCTTCACGTGATTCACCAATGAGAGTTAAGTTATTAGAGAGAGTTTTTTGTAAGAACATAAATATTAATGGTTTAATTTTTTTAGATATTTTTCAAAAAGATTATTTATCTTTTTTTACCTATCATATAGAAAATATGTTGGCAAATTGAACGTTATCATATTAGTCGCCAAGCTTCCTTACTCTAGGGCAGAGGGAAACGGTTTGCTTTGTAAAATATTTAAAGTAGGTTTTTTGCCAATACTTTTTTATATGAAAACTTTAGGTAATACTTATAAAGCTACATCTATCTTTTACTAATTTAAATAATACTGGATACTATTTTCAATTGGAGAGATCGTTGATGAAGACATTAAAAATAGCAATTGTTGGCGCAACCGGGATGGTTGGGCGCAAGATGTTAGAGATTTTAGAAGAAAGAAAAATTAATGCGGAGTTTGTGCCGTTTGCGAGTGCACGTAGTGCAGGCAAGGAAATTATTATTTGTGGCAAGCCTATACAAGTATTAGAACTTAATGCAGAAAATATAGGGAAAGTAAAATGCGATTACGCACTTTTTTCGGCAGGGGGTAGTGTGAGTAAAATGTTTGCCCCGATTTTTGCAGAAAATGGTACGGTTGTCATTGATAATTCTAGCGCGTTTCGTATGGAGAAAAATGTTCCACTGATTGTACCGGAAGTCAATGCGGAAGAAATTAAAAAACATAAAAATATAATTGCTAATCCTAATTGTAGTACTATTCAAGTTGTAGTTCCTCTAAAAGCCCTTGACGATAAATTTAAAATCAAACGTATTGTTTATACTACCTATCAGGCAGTAAGCGGTGCCGGTCAGCAAGGACATGATGATTTAGAAGCCGGTATGAATGGGCTGGCTCCGAACAAATTTCCTTATCCAATCTATAATAATGTTATCCCACATATAGACGAATTTTTAGATAATGGTTTTACCAAAGAAGAAGAGAAGATGGTAAATGAAACGCGAAAAATATTAAACAGACCGGATTTACAGATTTGTGCTACTTGTGTGAGAGTACCGGTTTTTAAT
>JAVBQZ010000020.1:0-4083 GCA_031548505.1 Bdellovibrionota bacterium
AATCCTCCATTACAGCATAAGTCTTTTCTGCTGTTTCCATTTTTGCAGGTTTAATCGAGTAGCCATAAAACAATGGCACAGCGATCGTAATAAATACCGCAAAAAAAATTAAACGCTGGCTTAATAAATCATAATTCATAATTTTTAATTTAAGATTAAAAATTCTTTAGAAAGAATTAAAAAATCATTCGCCTTTTTCCTCATCTACCATCGGCGATCTCTCCAATGATAACCACATTCTTATTGCCATAACTAAACCTGCAATCGCCGAACCAAAAAATATTGCCCTAAACGCCGGTGAACTTAAATATTTTAAAAGCCAGGTCCTAATATCCGGAAGCCCATCATAAATATATGCTGGGCCATGAGGAATTTGCCCAAGCATAATTAAAATTGCCGGGATCATAATTGCAAGTGCCTCAAGCGAGCGGATTCTAAATGAATTATACGCAGATGTGACAACATAAAATGCCAAAAGCGAAAACATCGCTGCGCCAAGCGGAATAAATAAACTATTATTTATGAATTCATATCCACGTTTTGAACCGCTCGTTTCGTATTCTACCGTTGTAATAGCAAACACAAGTTGTGATAATTGTTTTATTTTTGAAATCAAGATATTTTTTTGCCATTGAATATTTTCATTTCCAGTAATTGGAAGATCCACAGTGTCAGAAATTTCACGGATTAAAAACTCAGTTTCGGATATGGCAACGTCGATTTGTTGTGCTACTTCTTGATTTCCCGCATATTCAACCTGCTTCTGCTGCAAAAACTCTTTCAATTTTTCTAGGCGTGGAATTGGCTCCTTATTTGGGATCGCAACTGCATCATCTAATATTTTTGTAATAAAAAGTTCTTGATTAGCAATTTCTGCTACTTGGTTACTCCTGCTTTCTGAAGAAATAAAATCTGTAGAAATAATAAATGCCGTAATTAAAAAACTAAGAATTAATGTGAGCGAATTAAACCAATTTTTACGGCCTCTCAAAACAATCCCGCCATGCGTCATAAATATATTTATGATACCTAGCCCAATTGTCATAATTCCGAGTACGATTATACCTTGCGTAATCTGGCCATGATATTTGCCAAATTCTATACTACGCTCAAATACCGTGAATTTATCCGGCAAAATATATTCTAAAAGGAAATAGAACCCTCCTATAAAAGTAAAAAAACAAATAATTTTATTTTTAATGGAAGACATAGACAGTAGTTAATTATTTAGAACTGGGATTATGGCAGGATGATTTTTAAAATCGCCCCATATATATAAAGAAACTACTGCGCAAGGTGCGAAATGCAAGCAAATGATAGCTTAAGGTCAGCCTATATTAGAACTTAATAAGGTAATTTCCAATAGAATTATAAGATCTTGTACCTCAAATGAAGGTAAGAATTTTTCAAAGTATTCGCTGAAATTAGTTTCAGTGCTTTTATTTGACCCAATTCTTTTATTGATTTCAAAGATTTATCATCAAGAAGTGTAGGGGTATCTTTACCTCCGACGAGCACAGGAGCAATAAATATAGAGACCTCATCAATATATCCTTCACGCACTAATTGAGTATTCAACGTTCCACCCGTCTGGACGGTAATACGTTTAATTCCAAATTTGTTATATAAATCTTTAAAAAGATCGTTAAAATCCAGTTTTTTATTGTAAAAGCAAATAGTCAGATTATCCGATGAACATGAAAAAGCCGGATGTTTTTTATTTGCTGTCACAATATACAAATGTTTACTTTTTTTGATAAGATTTTGGGTCCCTGTTAGCGTCAAATTTTTATTATCTATAACTATGAAACTTACAGGAGTTTTATTATTTTTTTGCTTTTTATTAATACCAAGTTTTGCAAAAATTTTTCCTGACCCCATTGAATGTAAATCAGTCGTCTGCTCATAATCATAGTATTGCTTCAACCCTTCTCGCACACCCGAAATCATTGGGAGATTTTTATCAAAATCCATTTTATCACCAAAGCCAGTTGATATTTTTCCATCTAAAGACATTAGCATAAATAAAGTGTTGAATGGACGTTTCATAATTTGTTATTATAAAATATATTCACAGTATTAAAAATACCGAAATTCTCATGGAGCATGAATAATAATCCCCACCCCTTATTTAATCTAACGTGCTCTTATAAGCCTTCATAGTGATTCCTGTAATGATTACCACAAGTATTAACAGTGGCCAAAGGTGAGGCCAAATATCAACAAAGTCTGCCCCTTTGAGCATGATACCTCTCACTATCTTTAAAAAATATGTAAGCGGGATACAACGCCCTATCATCTGTGCCCAATAAGGCATGCCTTGAAATGGAAACATAAATCCGGTCAGCATTAAAGACGGCAACAAAACAAACACTGACATTTGCAAGGCCTGAGTTTGATTCTTGGCTACTGTTGAAATTAAAAACCCAATAGCTAAATTACATATAATAAAAAGAAATAAACATATAAATAGTAATCCTATACTTCCTATAATCGGAATATCAAACAAGAATCTAGCCATTAATAAAATAATAATTGATTGAAAAAATCCTATAAATATAAAAGGTGTTATTTTTCCAATCATTACCTCTAATGGCTTAACCGGCATAGATAGTAAATTCTCCATTGTGCCACGTTCTCTTTCTCTAGTTAGAGCTAATGCCGTCATCATTACTCCGGTAAATATTAAAATCATTCCTACTAAACCAGGAACAATATTATATCGAGTAAAACCTTCCGGATTATAAGATTTTTGCACTAAGATTGAAAATGGTAAATCAGTATTTTTAAATTTTGATAAAACACCTGTAAACTCTTTGTTAATTACATTATCTATTAACCCATTAAGTGCAGCAATCGCACCCGAAATTGAACTTGGGTCAGAAGCATCAGCTTGTAATAAGATATCTGGTGACTCTCCTCGCACCACATTTTGTGTAAAGTTTTCAGGAATAGTTAACACAAACAAAACTTCCCCTCTCTGTAATAAACTCTGCCCTTCATTATCAGAAGAAATTCGTTGTGTAATATTAAAATAGTCTGACTTTTCTAATGCTGTTACAATACTTCTGCTCAAAAAAGTATTATCTCGCGAAATAATTGCCGTCGGTAAATGTTTAGGATCCATATTAATGGCGTAGCCAAACAGTAGTAGCTGCATTATTGGCAACATTATAATCATAGCCAAAGTGGTACGATCTCTCTTTAATTGGATAAATTCTTTTTTGATTAATGAGCGAATACGCTGTAAAGAAAAGTCAAACATTTTAATTATCCTTTGCATTATTAAGATAATAAATGAAGGCATCTTCTAAAGAAGTCGCAGACTCTTCCCAAATTATGCTCAATGTTTTTTTATATGGGGATATTATAGATTTTAGTTTTTCAATATCCATACCACAAACATGCAAGTTCTCCCCAAAAAGAGCCATAGTTATAATTTCTTTATTATTACTAAGTAACATCCTTAACTTATCAACACCTGTTCCTGATACTGTAAGAGTTCTTAATCCTGTATTCTGTATAACATAGTCAACAGTTCCCCTAACCATTATATTTCCATAGGCTATGTAAACTATTTCATGACAACGTTCAGCTTCATCCATATAATGTGTACTCACCAAAACAGTAAGTCCATTATTTGATAATCGATTAATCTCATCCCAAAATTCTCTTCTAGCTTTAGGATCAACTCCAGCCGTGGGTTCATCTAACAACAAAATTTCAGGCTCATGTAGAATACAAGAAGCTAGTGCTAAACGCTGCTTCCAACCACCGGATAAATTCCCAGCTAGTTGATGTGACCTACTCACTAAGTTCAATTTCTCTAGTGCCTCATCTACTCTTTGTTTTACATTATTCATTCCATATATATTGGCAGTGAACTCTAGGTTTTCTCGAATAGTAAGATCCTCCCAGTAGCTGAACTTCTGAGTCATATAACCAACTTTTTTTCTAATTAAGTTTGTCTGAGTTTTTAGATTATAATTAAGACAAGTTCCCTCTCCCGTATCCGGTGTTAAAAGCCCACACAACATACGTATTGTCGTAGTTTTACCACTACCGTTTGGCCCCAGAAAGCCA
>JAVBQZ010000210.1:0-5691 GCA_031548505.1 Bdellovibrionota bacterium
ACTTTCGCAGGAGGTCCATTTATAAAAACCAATAATTCAATAAACATATATGGAAATTATTAAATTAAAACGACTATACACTGATGCAGATAAATTAATTACAGGAAAAGTTCACGCTATTGTTCGTAATCACAGAAAATCGAAATCAGTTCAATTTTTGGATTGTTTTGATGGTTCAACGGTAGAACCAACACAGTTTGTTCATCAAAACTCAACAAACCCAGAAGTAGAAAATATTTTAGACGAAATAACTATTGGCTCTTGGGTCGAATTGGAATTTGAAAAACAGGAAAATGATTTTGTTATCTCTAAATTAAATCTACTATCCAAATGCGTAGAAAATTATCCAATCCAACCTAAAAAACATACTTTAGAATTTCTTCGCGAACAATCGCACTTGAGAGCTAGGACCAGACTATTTCAAGCGATGTTTAGATTAAGGAATTTTGCAGAATACGAAATTAATAAATTTTTCCACGATAAAGAATTTATAAAAATTACCACACCTATCCTGACCGGATCCGATGCCGAAGGCGCAGGTAACGTATTTGACGTGACTACTACAACTAAAGACAATTTTTTTGGCAAACCCAAAGCTTCATTATGCGTAACCGGACAATTAGAAGTTGAAGCAATGGCTTTATCTTTCGGCAATGTCTATACATTCGACCCATCTTTTAGGGCAGAAAATTCAAATACAAGAACACACTTAAATGAATTTTGGCAAGTCGAACCCGAATTGGTCAATGTGGATTTGGAAGACTTAATGAAATTTGAAGAAGAATTTGTTAAGACAATTTCTGAAAATTTACTGTCAAAATGTGGAGCTGAACTAGAAGCTTTAGGTAAATTTAATAATATTGATATTACCGAAAGAGTAAAACACCTTTTATCAGCAAATATACCGAGGGTAGAATTTGCCGAGGCAATCGTTATTTGCCAAAATGCCAATAAAGCCTGGGAAAAGCAACCACACCCGCTTGAAGATATGGGCAAAGAACATGAAAAGTATTTAACAGAAGAACATTTTAAATCGCCTATATTTATAACTAACTACCCTAAAGATTTTAAAGCATTTTATATGCTGCAAAACTCGGATAGCAAAACCGTCAGTTGCTGTGATTTTCTAGTCCCTAATGTTGGAGAACTCGTAGGCGGAAGCTGTAGAGAATGTGATAAAAATAAACTAGAAAATAGAATGAAAGAATTAGAAATGGAAACAGAATCTTTGCAATGGTATCTTGATCTTAGAGATTTTGGTTGCCCTAAACACGGCGGCTTCGGAATGGGATTTGAACGCTATCTAATGTGGTTATCCGGAATGGAAAACATTAGGGACGTAATACCTTTCTATAGATGTCCAAATTCTTGTGAGTTTTAAAAAATTAAACTATCGAACATGATTTGTAGGGGCACGGCGTGCCCCTACAAATCTTAATACATAGTTAAATGCTATATTAAATCTTAATTTTGTTCTTTTCGTCTTAAAAAGCTCATCAACACACTACAAAAAAAACTACCGCTTCACAATATCTGAAAACGTAAAATAAACATCATGAAAAAAATAAATATACATGCGCATGGAGCACCAGAGTTTGATCGGTTTGTTTTGAACACACCACAGGAGATGCTGCTAACAGCGAAAGAAAAAGGATATGAGTTTTACGGACTAGTAAATCACCTTGTTTTTCACCCGCAAATGCCAACAACAAGGAGGAATGACCATATCTATTCCTTGGATTGCGAAACAATTTTGCCTTTGTGGCAAAAAACGATTGCAGATATTCGTAGCGCGGCAGCGAAAATTGATATTGAAGTTAAAGTTGGTTTTGAAGTTGATTTCTTTAGAGATACTAATTGGCGAAATGATTTTGAGCGAATAGTAGAGAAGCTTGATTACGACTACTTAATCTGCGGTATTCATTTTCTATCTGATGCGTGTGGGGATAAATTAATTGATATGTACTTACATGACATGAGCCGACTTGATTATGAGTACATTCGCCAAAACTATTTTGGAGTTATAAAAGATGCAATTAAGTCGGGATATTTTAACTGCATCGCACATCTGGATTTGATTCGCTATATGAGACCGGACTTAGAAGCCAGGATAACTAATGATATGTGCGAAGTAGCTGAATTGCTAAGCGACTCAAAGACGTTGACTGAGATTAATACTTCAGGAGTACGTAAACAAGTCACTTCTGGTGCCAAACCGGATTATTTTCCAGCCAAGCATTATCTGCCGCTTTTAAAAGATTGTAATGTGCAGATGGTTATTTCGGACGATGCACATTCGGCAAATGTAATCGGATTTGACTATGAAGAAGCCGAGAAGAATTTAATCGATGCAGGCATTACAAACCGTTTGACTGATGTATCAACCCTAAAGCGAAAAATCTAAAAAAATAAAGGGAGGCCTTTGCGAAAAATGCTAGAAAGCTTTTGTTAATTTACGGTTTTAATTTTTTAGCAAAAAGAAAATTCTAACTTTGATATCATTCTTAGTATTCTTAAAGTATTAGTTTTTTTTCAGATTAAATTATTTTTCACATGAATTCTTGCTTTTATTCTTAAAAACTTTTATCACAGAGTGCTACGATTTGTAGTGTTTCGCCCTCAATAATATAAAATACAAATATAAGTAGATGAAAAAGAATCGTTTATCAATAAATAAGCAAAATTTATTGATAAACAGAACATTCGAAGGTTTTTTTTAAAAAAAGTCTGTTCAAAATTACATACATAAATTCAGGTTCTTAAAGAGCATGACCGTGTTTTTTAAGAGCCTGAATCTCACAGATTTTTTTAGTAAAAAGTTTTGCTATCTCTGCGTGTCAGACTCAACTTTTAAGGTATGAAAAGTTTTTTCAAAAAAATATAATTTCTATGAAAAAAGAAATTATATTTTTAATTACTTTTCAATTTTAAAAGCAATAAAAAAGAAAGGACTTAATTATGTCGAGTGGTAGCAAGTTTACGTTTCCCGTAGAAGCTTTGAAGTATGATTCGCAAGGTCTTATTCCATGTATTGCACAAGATCATCAAACAGGTGAAGTCCTCATGCTTGCATACATGAATGAGGAATCACTTCACAAAACTGTGGAAACTGGATGTGCGGTGTACTGGACTCGCAGCCGGCAAAAACTCTGGAAAAAAGGCGAAGAATCCGGCAACGTTCAAGTCGTCAAAGACATCTTTTTTGACTGTGACAACGATACCATCGTTATCAAGATTGATCAGATTGGCGGCGCAGCTTGTCATACCGGCCACCGCAGTTGTTTCTTCAAGCAGCTTAACTCGGACGGAACCTTTACCGAGATTGGTGAAAAAGTCTTTGATCCTAAAAAGGTTTACAACAAGTGATTACTTAATTCGATAAAATCGATTTATGGACTTGCTTAGATAAACTTTTACTCCCAGCATTTTTGCAGAAATAAGTGATACTTGCAAAAATGCTGGCGAGTTATTTTTTTTTTTAAAATGTTTTTTATGTTCTGTTTCTCACATTTTAAAAAATTCAAAATTATACTTAACAAAATTTACAACAAATTCTATTTTACTTAATTCACTTAAAGTAAAAGTTTAAACATATCTTTTATATTTAGGTTATCACATAACCTAAATTTTAATTGGTATGTTTTTTTTAGAGCAAACCTTAATTTTGCTGTTTTTTTTGACGCAAAGTCATCCCACACCAAATATAAAGCACGTGCATATTTCTGAACTATTCCACAACAAACTTCTCATAGTTTGGAGTCATGGCAGAAATGCTTGTATCATATAGAGAAGTTGCATAGATTGGAGGTATTGTAAAAGTTCCTCTGGCTGTGACTTTTACCCTAAATGTAATTTCCTGAGTGGTTTCACCAACAGCCATAAACAATAACATTCTATCTTCTCTGATTTCCGCATTATCAAAGCGTCCTAAAGCTTCAAGACTCTCTTGTACTACTTCAAACCCACCAGGCATTAAGTCGATTACAACCATATTATAAGTTTTTCTTGCGTCAAAAGAACGTACCCTTATTCTAATCGTCAACTCCTGTCCGACTTGCGCCGAAGTTACAGAATTCCCATCTGCGTCGAGATATTCTCTAAATAATTCTACCCCTGCCTTTTTTGCCTTTTCTGGGATTACTGAATTAAATCCTTGTTGCACAATATTATAGTACAATGGTTCTTTAGCCGTTACTTCTATAGATTTTGTTGAGTCATCAAATTCATAATTCACTGCAAAACCATCATGCAACTTCTCTTCCTTTTTTTCTTTGCCATCTTTTGTTTTTTCCTTAAAAGAAAGCATAATATCCCCGCTCTTATTTTCAGTTAGAGTATAAAGAGCTAAAATTGAATTCGAAGCAAGCTGCGTATTACTCTTAGTCTTTAGAGGAACCATTAAGGTATTTAACATTTCTTCTTTTATTTTTTCAGCCTGCTCAGGGAAATGTTTACTTAACAAATAATAATATTTAGCATCACGAATTGAAGGCGTATCATAATCAGAATAATACCCCTTATTTTCCTTGCTGTAATTCTTGATTAATGCGTCCGCTTTCCTATTCTCCAAGATAATTTTATACGCCGCCGCCACATAGGCTCCAGTTATATCCTTCTGCCACAACTTATCTTGGTTTTCACTTAGATACTTCTCCAAATTTAGGATATAATTGGTCGTAACAGTTTCATTCAACGTCAAAATATAAATTCCATACGCAGTAAGTCGCGCTTCTTCTAAACTTCCTGGCGTCTCATTTACAAAACTTTTGAGCCAACCGATTCCACCAGAAAGCAAACTGTTCGGCACAGAATACCCAAGCCGTTTTGCCTCCGTTAAAAAGTGTATGACAAATACGCTGTGATCTGCATTATCAGTATCTCCATTATCCCAAGCTGTAAATCCGCCGTTACTAGTCTGCCTAGCCCGTAAAATATCAATCGTTGTTTGGAATAACTCGTCTGTTCTTTTTCCTGCAAAGACCGCTGGGTTTGCCTTAGCTAAAACTGTCGCAGCAAAAGCCTTACTTGTGATTTGTTCTGTGCAGGCAAAAGGAAATTGCTCTAAATATTCAAGCAAACCACCTGTTATAATCAAAGGTGATGTAGATACGGAGAGCTCTTGCTTACGATACGCTTTAAATAAATCAAGAGCGAAATTTTCAATCTTTATTTTCTTCTTATCAAATCCTGATACGACATCGTTCTCATAAGGGACCGCAGGACGAACACTAATTGACACGGAAGTATTAACTGGCTTTACAGAGGCAATCTTTTCAGCCGATCCAGCAGTAAATGTAATGCTACCTGCACCTAGCGCATTTTTAGCCTTAGCTCGGAACAACACCGTCTTTTCGCTACCTTCATCAACTTCGATAGTGGAAGTTTTGTCTCCAAGCATCTCAAAAAATTCATTCGCTACCGCCTTAATACTTATTTTAGCTTTCTTCCCTGAGCCGTCTAATTGATTTGAAACACTAAGCCCTATTTCAAATTCGTCACCCGGAGCAACAATTGTCGGATAACTAGGAGACAAAATAAAATCCCCTCGCACCTGCGTCATAGTCTCTGCAGAACCTACAGTCAGCACACCTGCTCCACTAGAAGCAACCGCCATAACAGTTAGCTGACCATTAAAGTAGTCCGGCACAAGATATGGATAAATCTGTTCTTCTGAATCTGCCTGAATTACTC
>JAVBQZ010000088.1:0-24925 GCA_031548505.1 Bdellovibrionota bacterium
TTTTAGTGTTAAGTGATTTCAAAAATATGAAAGGTGCTAGCAACAAAACTTCAATTCTTGCAAAGACAGAACATAGGCCAGGTGCGTTGGTCGAATTACTTCAGAATTTTCAAGAAAAGAAAATTAACCTTACGAAAATAGAATCCCGTCCAGCCAAAAATAGAGAATTTGAATCGGTATTTTTCTTAGATTTTGAAGGCCATATAGACGATACAAACGTGCAAAATATACTTGAAGAGCAAAAAGGAAAGCACGAAATCAAATGGTTGGGAAGTTATTGATTGTTTAAGCCAAAGCCAAAAGTAGGAAATTTGCACAAAAAAAAGCCTGCGATATTTTTAATATCGCAGGCTTTTTATAATTCAATATCTACTTAATCTAATTAGAAGTTACCAACTAGACCAGTCAAGACACGGTATTGAGTGTTGCTTTCGCCAATTCCACCGTAGCCAGCATAACCAGGGACTTTATACCAAGATCCCCCAACCTGCCATTTTAGTGCCGGACCAGCTAAATAAATATTTGCTATAGCAGATATTTCACTCGCATTTTTATCATATCCCCAGTCACTATATGCACTCCTATCGAAATACATACCAGCATAACGAAGGCCTAATTCTACCTTTTCAGGCACAACAAAGTATCCTGCTTGAGCATAATAGCCTATATATTGTTGACCAGGACTATCTTGGACTGCTTTAAAAATTGCCTCAGCTTGGAAAGAGAAGCCACGCTTCTTCACACCAAAATCCAAACTCACTGCATATGCTTCGGTTCCGTAGTCCCAATAACTATTAGGTAAACTATCAAACTTTGCATAAGAACCACTCAACCCTAATGTCCAAGCAAGATTTTTTGTTTGATAATAGTCACCTTCAAATGATCTATCATAGCCATTACCAATATAGTTAATTGCTAATAGACCTTGAACATCCGTATCCCTATCAGAATACCCATTTAACATATCATAATCATCATAACCGTTAAAAATACCTGCAACGATACTAAGAGCATCACATTCGCCACTTCTAACAGCAGTTGCGACTGTAACACCATTACCTACTATGTCCCATGCAGCTCTATTTAATGATTGTGTTGGCAGCGCACGTGTTGCAAACATGTAACCATTTTCATCCATTGCTGTCTGCAAGCCAAATTGATAATTTTGACGGCCTGCTCTAACATAAGTGTTTTCATTCGGATTCCATTGTATCCATGCTTCACGTAATTCATCCTTAGCATTATTGCTCCAAGAAGGATAATCAGTATAATCCAAAACGTCAGAAGCACCGAATCTATAACGAACATGATAGGTAAAATTCTTATTCAAAACATGCCCGGTAACAGCTAAATCAGCTCTCGTTACATCAAAACTATTATGGTTATTATATCCGTTATTACCGCCACTGAATGAGTAATAAGTAGCAATTTCCGTATTTAACTTCATATCAAATCCGGCAGCCGGAATCTCAATTTTTGTTCCGCGATCATATGTCACGCGCGCACCGTCAGCAGCACTTGCCAATGCCGGAGCAAGGACAAGTGCACTAAGTGCCAATCCTAATTTTTTCATAAATTTATCTCCAAAAATGAATTAAACTTTTGTGGTAGGCAAAATCATGTGAATTTAAATTCTACATAAAAACACCATATTCGTTACGATAATGCACCACAGATGAATTGATAATCCTAGATATAAAAATAAACTACAAAACTAGGATTACAACAAAGACTACAAAAACTACCAAACGAAAAGTCGCGCGCAAATAGTGAAAAACGCTATGTTAGACAATAGATTATTTTCTAGCTTTTTCTTACTTAAAAAGTCCGCCACTCGCGTCTTTTATCAACATCTGACGTTTATATTGCTCCTTATGAATTTGAGTATATTCCATCATTGACTGAACCAATGCCGTCTGAACGAAGTATAAAACCAAAACTACAATCAAAATAGAAAAATCAAAGCGTCCAATACTAGGAATTTTTGCGCGAACTTTGTCTAAAATCGGATCCGTACAAGAATTAAGAAAACGTACTAGCGGATTATATGGATCGGGACTAAACCATGAAACTATCGCGCGCACGATAAATAAGATGATAAAAATTTGAACAAGCGCGGCAAGTATTTGCGCAGCACCAAGAAGGATATTATAAAAAAGAATCATAAAATTTTGTCTCCGTTATTTTAATAGGTTCAAGATTCCCGGAAAATGCGTTCAATTTTTATCGCTTTCCCATTCTGCTCATCGCAAGTAATTAATACAGCATTTAAAATGGCAATTCCTTTGGCTACGTCAAATTTAACCGGCATGCCGGTTAAAAAGTTTTGTACAATCGGCTCGTGCTCAACTCCAAGTACTGAAAATTTCGCACCACACATTCCAACATCAGTTAAATATGCCGTACCTTCCGGCAAAATTTTGTCATCAGCCGTTTGAACATGCGTATGTGTACCAACAACGGCCGATACACGCCCGTCTAAGAAAAACCCTAACGCTTCTTTTTCACTTGTCGCCTCGGCGTGAAAATCAACAAAAATTATTTTTTCATCGCACAATTCATTTTCCAGTAATTCATCAAGTCTTTGAAACGGACAATCTAATTTTTCGTCCATAAAAACACGTCCCATCGCATTTACAATATTGATTTTTTTGCCATTAACCTCAAAACAGGTCCAACCAACACCCGGCGCACCTTTGGGGAAATTTAACGGGCGAATAATTTGCTTAGGATTTTGTTTTACTAGATCGATTGCCTCACGACGTTTCCAAATATGATTACCAGTAGTAAGAATATCTACATTCATTGCGAGCAATTCGGCAGCGACTTTTGGATCTATGCCAGCTCCGCCGGCAGCATTTTCGCCGTTTGCGACAATAATATCTGGTGCATATTCATTTTTTATACTCGGCAATAATTGCTGAACAATATTCCGTCCAGTCCGTCCAACAATATCACCAAGAAAAATAATTTTTAACATAAAAGATAGCCCCTATATACTCAAACAACTAGATTTTTCCTGTATTAGTTTTGAAGTTTTTATGCTTCTTCTTACTTGGTATCGCTTCGCGATACTATTTTTATCCTTATGTTTGAGTATATTTGTATATGGCTCCGCTAGCGCTCCGCATACTCATGCTCCTAAAGGGTTCAAAAAAATCGGGAATACTCATGGAGCATGAGTATAAACAAGAATTAGCGCAAGATATTCAAATGCTCAACCCATTTTTATGAAAATACAAGCAAAAGAGTTATTGCACTATTTCTGTTTTCCCGTTTTAAATAATTTTAAAAACGGCAGGCGGATTCATAACCATTTCAGTATTAATATCTATTAAATTTTTCTAATTTCTGAAATTCTATTTTCGGACTCGTTGGAAATTCAAGACAGTCTTGTCTTTCGTTCATTCCAGCACGGAGAAAAAATGGCGGGGCGGACGGGACTCGAACCCGCGACCTCATGCGTGACAGGCATGCGTTCTAACCAACTGAACTACCACCCCAGGTAGATGGGAAATTGACGGCGGGCGAAGGCCAAACAGTACCAAATGTCCTGTTTAGAAAATTTTACTGAAAAATTACGAAGTAATATTTTTAGTAAAATTTCTGGCTGAATTCGGCCATTCATTAGAGCCAATAAAACAACGCTCACCATATTTTGGTGGGCGACGTAGGGCTCGAACCTACGACCCCCGGCTTGTAAGGCCGGTGCTCTAGCCAACTGAGCTAGTCGCCCCCGAAAAAGCCCGCGCGCCATATAGAAAACCACTACCTTTTGCAAGAAAAAGTTATAAATATTTTGGTTTCAGCTATTTTAGGCAGGCAAACAGAATCTACGTACTGCTAAAGAAGTGAATTTTATCTATGCTAACAATTTTATAAATAAATCGCTCAGTTGTAACTGCGCACTCGCATTCCGTTCTTTAATTAAATATTCAGCTTGAATCGCATTTTCCAAACCAACAGCAAATAATTCATTTCGTGCGGTATCTTGCTGCATTTTTGCTTTTAGTTTCCTTTTCAACAATAGCCAAAAAATATTCAAATAACTTCTGTCTTGTGCAGTTGAAATTTTTTGGGCTAGCGAAAGTGCTGTATTTTCATTTGCTTCATCAGATAATAATATATCTAATTCCGCAGATATCGTACTTACCTGCTTAGCCAGCAATTGCAAGTATTTTTGCAAACCGTTTCTATCTTCTATCTGATTAGTTTTTTCATTTGTAAATTCATCAAACCCGAACATCTCGAGAGAATCATCAGCGATTTGAAAAAGATCATCTAAGTTAATATTTACAAAATCAGAAGTTATTAGTCGCGTAAGAATCTGCTGTATCTCACTCTGTTTTAAAGAGCCAAAATTATAAACCTGACAACGCGAGACGATTGTATCCAATAAACGCTGTGGTTTAGAAGTAACAAGAATTAGTAATAAGAAATTACTCGGCTCTTCCAATGTCTTCAAAAGCGCATTACTCGCTTCTTGTGTCATCAAATGCGCGTCATCAATTATTGCTACAATCTTTCGCGCCATGAAGGGGCGCAACTGTGAATTTGAAATCAATGCTCTAATTTGTTCAATACTAATAGCTGCATCCTTATTACTCGCCTTTTCACCTCTATCCGGAGCAATAAAAATTAAATCAGGATGTGTGCCTACTTCAATCAAACTCTCGGCATTACTATCGCCTTCACATAACAAATCCTTTGCAAATTGCAGAGCAAAAAACCGCTTTCCAATGCCTTCCGCACCATTAAATAATAACGCGTGTGGCAATGTCCCATTGATATTTTGTTTACTTAATTGTACTTTTTGAAAATCGTGACCGACAATATTATTCATAATTAGTTGATACTGAAAAAGTAAATTTGCGTTGCGAAACGGCGCAATGTTGAGATAAAAAATTTAACTTACTTTGTTCGTTAGATTTTTTATCTCGGCACCCTAAGAGAGATGAAATGTTTTTTCAGTATCGATTAATTAGAATTCATCACTACTTAGATAATCCTTCGATATTCTAGTATCCACCGCCCCTGGAATTGGCTCTGTTCCTTTTTTGAAATAATCAATGAATGCATTTGGATTCGCAGAATATAGGCCCGTATTAATATCAATTGGGACCGGTACAACACCTTCTGGAGGAACAAAATCAACAGCAGGTTTACCAGCCAAAAAATTCTTCATAAAATCAAGAAAAATCGGTGCAGCTGCACGCCCTGCCATCTCGTGTTCACCCAATTCTTTTTTCGTATCAAACCCAACCCAAATACCTGAAACCCAATCAGGCGTAAAACCAATCCAACAAGCATCTGTCTGATTCTGTGCAGTTCCGGTCTTGCCTGCAACTGGTCGTCCAAGCGCACTAACCGAACGTCCGGTCCCTCGCTCTACTACACCCTTTAGCATATTCGACATTATAAACGCTGTTTCTTTACTCAATACTCGCTCACTTTTCGGCGCTTGCTCATAAATTACATTACCATTTCTATCGGCAATTTTAGTAATCACAATGCGCTGAGCAAGCTCTCCACCCGCAGGAAAAATTCCAAACACACTTACCAATTCTAACAACTTCACTTCGGCTGCCCCTAAACAAATTGATGGATCGCGCCCAATCGGCGTAGTTAGTCCAAATTTTCGCGCCAAATTCACAACTTTATCTACGCCAATTTGATCTATTAGATATGCCGCAACAACATTTTTCGATTTTTGCAATGCCGTACGCAAAGTTATATCGCCGTCAAATCTACGCTCAAAATTTCGTGGTTCCCAAACTTCACCACTATCAGTCGTTATGCTAATCGGTTTATCCGGAACGATTGTAGAAGGCGTAAAACCAAGCACATCCAATGCAGCCGTATAAACAATTGGCTTAAAAGTTGAGCCTGGTTGACGCAAGCCTTGGGTTGCACGGTTGAATCTGCTAATATCAAAATCGTATCCGCCAACAACCGCTTTCACCGCTCCACTAATTGGTTCTAATAAAACTAATGCCGCCTGCGCTTCAGGTGTTTCGTCTAAATCGAATTTTACTTCATCAATAATATCGCTAATCTTATTATCTAAGCCATCTTTACCCAATGGAATCGAAACCTCAATTATCTGACCAACAGCAAGTAAACTTTCCGGATTTACCACGGTCTTTTCATCCTTTTCTTTAGCTAAATAATTTTTAGCCCAAGCATTTGTTTTGCTTGCCAAATCCACCACCCCTTGAAAATCACCGACTCGCACCTTAATATTTTTTCCTGCAATAGATGTAATCACCGCCTTATATACCTTGTCTGATTCTAATACTTGCAAATTTGCGTATTCAATTTCTGGTTCAGTTAGATTTAGAAGCGGGCCACGCCAACCACGTCGTTTATCTAAAGCGCGTAAACCACGTTGCACAGCACGCTCAGCCATTTCTTGTGCCGGAATATTTACTTCCGTCCAAACAGTATAGCCGCCGGGATTAATTGAAGTGATACTTGGATCAACTGAGCGTAACTTATCTTCTAATTCACTCATCGCAAAAGTTGCATAATAAGGGACATCTAAAACTGTGCGCAAATCAGGAGGATATGTTTTCAATGTGTTAGAAAGTGCACTTTTGACATCCTGTTCTTTTACGAATTTATTTTTAATCATCTGATCTAGTACATAAGCCATTCGCGCTTCTAAATCTTTTTTATTACGCGGGTCAGCAAAATAACTAGGACGTTGTGGTAGCGCAGCGAGATACGCCATTTCTAATAAATTCAATTCTTGTAATTCTTTTCTAAAATGCATCCACGCCGCTGCTTTTACACCATAAGCATTTGCACCAAAAAAGATTTCATTCAGGTAGATTGTTATAATTTCATCTTTGGTTAAAGAATTTTCAATACGATATGCCAGCACAACTTCTTTCACCTTACGCTCAATTGTTTTATCACGTGTTAGCAAAAGCGACTTTACCGTTTGTTGTGTTATTGTTGAACCACCTTGCGCGCTAAAGCGTTTGAAGCCGAGTTTACGTAAAACATTCTTTACCATCGCACGCGAGATGCCCATTAGATCCACACCAGCGTGATTATAAAAGCCCGAATCCTCAGCGGCAAGAAATGCTTGCTTTAAAAGTAGTGGAATTTCGTCGTGAGTTGCAGGGATGCGATATTCATCAAATAAGCGTGCAATAGGTGTCCCGTCATCCGATACAATAGTTGTAACTGCTTTAGGTTCATAGTCACTTATGCGTTCGATTTTCGGTAAATCTTTCGTCCAGCGATTATAAAAATAAATACCAATAAAACCAGCGACAATACTTAGAAAGAATCCATAAATAAAACCCAATATAATGAAATATTTTAGGATACGAAAAATAAACATAGAAAATTACTTATTACCTGCGACATTACAAAAATTACGAAACGTTGCCTCAATTTCTTCCTGACGATTACCTACGACCAATTTATTTCCAATTTTTGTAACCGGCACCCCTGTCACCCTGTCGTCAACCTCACTTAATGCACGTAAATCTTGTCGTGCCCAGTAATCATTTTTAACATCACGTGCACGATATGGAATATTCCTTGCTTTTAAGAATGCGTGCAAACGTGAGCAATGTGGACAATGTGGCGAATAAAAAACATCAATCGTGCAGGTATTTGGGAGGCTTCCATAAGGGGGGCCATATTTCTCATTTACCGCATCTGCGGTAATGTTACTTGATGAACAACTAAGTAACGCCAAAAAACCAAAACTAAAAACCGAATTTTTAATTATACTTTTTATCATTTTTCTCTCTTTAAATAATGAATATTCTGCAGGAAGCTCAATCTCTATTAAAAAAAAAATAGGATCAACTTAATTTGAACAATTTGGCGACTACTTTCGCAGAATATCCGAAGAACGTAAATCAATAAAATACTGTACCGCACTAACAATAGAAAGCACAAGCGCAATCCACAGTATATAATTACCAACTTCTCTAAACTCAACCGTAATTCCGAAATAGGAATATGTATCGTCAATTAGTAAAAACACAATCGCAAGCATCGTGCTCGCCGTTTTATACTTAGCCAATTTTATCGGTGATACAATAATCCCTTTTAATGCAGCAAGTGAGCGTAATCCCGTTATAATTACATCACGTGAAATTAAAACTACTGCAAGCCATGCAGGCACGCGCGGATCAGCACCGGAACTTAACATTATTAGCACAGCCAACACCAAAACTTTGTCAGCCAAAGTATCCATCATTTTACCTATGATTGTCTCGGCTTTGAATGCACGCGCAAGATAACCATCAAGCCAATCAGTTAAAGATGCAATAATAAAAATAATGGTGGCGATTAAATTGCCCATTTGATGGGTTGGCGGAATCAAAACAACCACGAGAAACGGAACTAAGAGAAAGCGCGAAAACGTCAATATATTCGGGAGGTACTGTTTATTTTTATGGAATGCCGAAGTCAGACATCCACCAACATTATCTAAACTCTTCTCATCTTCCTGTGACATAACGTTAAACTTTAAATCTAAACTATAGAAAGATCATATTTATCCGACAAACAACCCAATTATTGCCATAATTCCGGCACCTGCTACTAACGCTGCAATTGCTTTCCCAGATAATTTGGGTTCTGTACCATTGATAATGCGTTTTATATTGGCACGATGTCGCCAGAAAATCAAAAGTGCGATTGCCGCATATGCACCCACTAAATTAATGTCTCCGGTCAGAAACCAAGCTAACACAACCGCGCTAATTGGCGAAAATAAATTTCCGAGCGCGGACATTCGCGTTACACCTGCAACAATTGCATAAATACAAAGCGCACCAATAGCAATACGTACATCAAACAAAAATAATGTTCCAAAAGCGGTCGCAATGCCCTTACCACCTTTAAATTTTAAATATGGCGAATAGCAATGCCCTAAGACAGAAGCACAAGCAATAATTATTTTCTCTTGCTCATCTATAAGACAAAACTGTCCAATCAGCCAAAATGCAATTAACGGCTTTAGTGCGTCTAAAATTACGCCAAGCGCTCCGAGTGATTTTGAAACTCGCGCCAAATTAGCCGCACCGGTGTTACCAGAGCCAACCTGTCGTAAATCCTGCCCGAGAATTTTTGCAAGTATCAAACCAAATGGAACTGCGCCGATAAAAAATGCTATGAGGAAAATTGATATTTGAACAGTCATAAAATTATTTAATTAAAATTGTTGCGAAATTGGAAATCTCAACTTCTTTTTTTATCCACGGATTATTTACTACATTTCCACTTACCTCCGCGCTAATCCGTGTAATCTGTGGACCATCTTTCTATTATTCCACTGATGGCCTGCGCTCGTATTTTAATGTAAATTTCGCTAGAAATGACAGGGGCAAAATCTTAGCAAAGAATGCCTTTAATTTCCAAACCGGACACATAATTGCAATATGTTTACCCCGCTCTAATTCACGTAAACAATGCGCGACAACGTTATCCGGATTCGCACCGTGCGGAACAGTATTACGCACACCGGATGATGCAACATTACTAAATTCTGTATCAACTGGCCCCGGACATAATGCAATTACTTTTATGCCTTTACTTTCTAATTCGGCTGCAAATCCTAATGTAAAATTTAGCACAAATGATTTACTTGCTGCATAGATAGCAAAGCCCCCCATTGGAGCATACGCCGCTAAACTTGAAACATTTATTATTCGCGACTTCGCATCTAGGAAAGGAACTGAGGCATGACAAGTTGAAACAATCGCACTTATATTTATATCTATCAATGAAATGTCACGTTCAATATCGCTTTTTTCAAATAATCCGTAAATCCCAAATCCGGCATTATTAACTAAGGTATCAATCGTATCGCCAGTTTTTAATATTTTTTTTATGGCTTCACCACCGGCTATCCCCGAAACATCGGAGACAACTGGTGTGATTCTCATTTTTGCTTTTCCTGATAATTCGGATGCTAACTGTTTTAACAAATCTTCACGGCGCGCAATTAGAAACATTTCATCAACATTGTCACGCTGCACTAGCGCTTTAGCGAAAGATTTACCAATACCAGAACTTGCTCCTGTAATAATTATTATACGAGACATAAATTTATGTGATTTATCTACTGCAGTAACTAGTTATTAAAAACGATCGATATCACGCTTACGGCGACGCGGGTTATCATATTGTTTTTTCATTGCATCTAATAATTCGGCTCTAATTTTCATTTTTTGTGTTTTGTCCAGTGCGCGTTCTTCACGTCTCTGAAGCTCTATAATTTGCTGGTCCGCACTATAATCTGAAATATCAGCATTAAGCGAATCAATTAAATGTTGGCAAGTTGCGGCAGAAATTTCCGGGTTCCTACACATCGCCCTAACCTGGTAAGCATGATTGGGAATTACATGGTAACGATGCTCAAGTGACTTCAACATCAAATCAACTTTTTGTAATTGTTCCTCCTTTGATACGTAAGTTTTTACCTCTTGCTTCCCTTCAATATATTCTTTTTCTTCAGAGGTTAAACGAGGAGTCGGTGGTAGTGGCGTTGCAGGTTCTGGTGCACAAGGTTCATAACTCCAACCAGCTTTGCATTTATAGACCTGCGGTTTCGGCATGTTTCCACTTTTATTATATATTTGCGCAAAAGCATCGGAAGCATTTGAGACAGTAAATATAACGAGAATAAGGAAAAGGTATTTTTTTTTCATAGAAAGAAGCATAAACAATTTAAAACTATATTGCTTACAAGTATTATTATATTTCAATAGCTTTGAATAATCTTAAATCCTAAACTCTAGGTTAATTTCACTAGATCGCTCGCCTCACAAATTGCGATTTTCTCTACATTATCATCAATGCGCTTTTGCATTTTCGTCAACACATCGCTCGCGCCAAATTCTACTGTCGTAGTAATTCCCTGTTCTGCTATCATTCGTCTAATTGATTCAAACCAACGAACTGTTCCGCATACTTGACGTTTTAATAGTTCACGCGCTTCACGCCCACTTTGTATAACTTGTGCCGTAAAATTCGCGTAAATTTTAAAATTAAGTACATTGAATTCCACTGCATCCAAATCCGCTGACAATTTTTCTGCTGCTGATTTCATTAACGAACAATGAAATGGCGCACTAACATTTAGAGGAATTGCTTTTATCTTTTTTTCAGTCGCAACCTCCAAAAACGCATCAATTCCTTTTATAGCGCCAGAAATTACTGTTTGCCCCGGCGTGTTCAAGTTTGCAATTTCAACAATACCGTCATCAATCAAAGAAATTATAGCACGCAATTCTTCCTCTTCTGGCCCCATTACTGCCACCATTTTTCCACTCCCAGCCGGAACTGCCTCCTGCATATATATTCCACGTTTATGCACTAACGTTAAAGCATCCTCCAGTTTAATTGCACCGGCTGAAACTAACGCCGAATATTCACCCAAACTATGGCCTGCACCAGCAATTGGCTTAACAGCAGACTCAAGAAACGAAATATAAGAGGTTAAAAGAAGTGCGGGTTGTGCATTTGCCGTTAAAGTTAACTCTTCAATCGGCCCTTCAAAACACAATTTTGACAACGAAAAACCAAGTGTTTTATCAGCAACTTGGAATAAATCACGCGCTATTTCGCTTGTTTCAAAAAAACTTTTTCCCATTCCAATTCTTTGGGCACCTTGTCCCGTAAATAATGCTGCAATGTTTTTCATTTTGACTGTTTAAACTAGGTAAAATATTAGAATGTCTGATAGTTAGACAAGCCTCGCGCCTACCCTAAGATTTACGTACATGCCCGAAACCAGACGCAAGGTCTGCCCTTACAATCTACGTCAAATTTATGCAAGTACGTCGTTTTGAATTAAGTCCTTACGATGTTGGAGATGCTTATATTCGTTGCTTCCAAGAACACCTAAGATATGTTGAAATACGGAAAAATATTTTTCAGCTCTGTGTGACCAATCGTGCTCCGCATGCGCAGCTTGCCACATCAGCGATTTTCTGTAATCTAAATCGCTAGTTCTATCAATTGCCCAGCAAATTGTGTTACGTAACGCTGTGCTTGAATATTCATCAAACATAAATCCATTTCCACGCCCACTCACATCATCAAATCTTTCCAAAGTCGCCGAAATTCCGCCCACGTTACGTGCAACTACTAAGGTACCTGCGACTAATGCTTCAATCTGTGTTAAGCCACCTGGCTCAAAACGAGAAGGCATCAAGGTGAAATCACTCGCTGTAAAAATTTCCATAACAAAATCATGTGGTATAAAATCGGCAATAAACAATACGCGTCCAGGAAAACAATTTTTTAAATGATTTGCCATTCCACAAAAATCACTAGACAATTTGTCACCATCAACGTGCGGCCCTGCAATTACAAGTTGTACCTCCGGATATTTACGCAAAATTAACTCCATCACACTACAATTATCACCAACAGCACGCCCCATCAAAAGTGCAATTCCTTTCTGTTCGCACAAGCGCATGCCTGTAAGAGAAACAATTGTTTTATCAGCACCTTGCTGCAAACCAAAATTACGTTGCAAGCGTAATTTTGCAGCTTCTTTATAGCCTAACAAATTATCAAAATAATTTTTTAAGTCAGTGGATTCTTCCGGTTGCGTGCGTCCCCAGCCTAAATCAAAGCGCGCGCCCTCACCAATCTTCATTACATCTTTACGTAATCTTTCTTGCTCTATACCATTACTAATTCCAAAAAGCGCATCACGATGTTTCCAATATAAACTATCTAAACCGTCAGCCCCTTCACGTGTTAAAAGCTCGCGCGTATAAGGTCTGCTCACAGACAACACACCGCCATTTAAATGCGTTAACGCAGCAGCTGTCATATTAAACATATTTTTCTGATGTGGATCTAGTAAACCGTCGAGGTGCGTTGAATTTAATTCAAGCATTGAAAACAAATTTTGGTTCCCGTGTGTCGTACAAACACGCCCTTGGTAGTCTTTTCCAGAATTATGAATTACGTGAATTGTGCGTGCCTGATATAAATTTTCAGCACAGCTATAGCGTTGATCAAGCTTATGTAATACCGGGACCAAGGCACTGATCCAGTCGTTTGAGATAATAATCTGTGGCTTAATTCCGAAAGCAAAGTTTTTCATCACTTCCAACGCACCGCGCGATAAAAAAATACAACGACGCAAATGTTCGTCACCCATTAAATGTGGATATAATTTATCTGCAAAGCGTGGATGTCTTAGCAGAAAGACACGTGTTTTCCCCCTTTCAGCTAAATAAACATTAGCGCGTACCTGCGAGCCGTTACCAAATGGGATATCAACTTCACCACAATATTTCACACGAACTTTTTGGCCACCAATATTTATACCATTACGCAAAACGTTACCAGCATCACTATGTTTATTTCCCTGTGATTGCTCATAAAGCAAAGAAATCAAAGTTGTTGCTACCCCATTCTCCGCATAAGAGTTTAACCAACCATTTATCACCTGTGCAATTCCACCAAAGGTCGCCTGAGGGCCTTCTGGCGAAACCAATACAACTTCACCAACTCCAATATTATTTAAGGTCTGAGAAACAAATTTTGATTTTAAATATTCCTCACTACCAACAACCAATGAAGACATTTTATCTTGCGCCGTTCTGAAATGCCCTGAAATTAAGTCACGCAAATTTTCACTATGTTTTGTCGCTTCAAAAAGAACTTGCGGGAGATACTTTCCATTTTCACCACGTGAATATTCAATTAAATCATCGGAGAAACGACGATAATCATTGATTTTTAAAAGAACACTTTCGCTTAGCTGATGCAAATATTCGCGTCGTGCATCAATTAAATGTTTACCGAGCAATTCGCTATCACGATCAATGCGAAATTTTGCATCATGATGATAACCAATCCCCTGCCAAATTTGTTTTTCTGTACGAACATCTTGTGCATAACAAGTCGCACCATACCAACCACGTCGAAGCAGAGGGAATATCTTTCTGATGTAAAAATGACCATTCCTGATTTTTACAATTTCATGACACCTAATTTCTAAATCTTCCCAATTTTCAGCGACATCATCATAGCACCCCCAACGCACAAAAAAGCGCGTTAAGTTCAGGACTTCTTCATCGCAAAAAAAGTTTATATAATATGTTGCTATATCTTTTGTAATATCGACATGCCCATGATCTTCAAAACTAAAACACTTATCAAATGCTGGGATTATACGATCTGGAAGTACCTTCAAAACCTGTTCTTTATTTGCTGTAGCAAGAACATTATTTAACTTGTTCGTTTTAACGACCATGCGTTCAACATCGCCTAAAATTCCGTGTTGTTGTAACACGGCTGGCAAATTCGCTACCTCTTTAACCTCTCCAAAAACTTCCGTTGGCTGCAACGACACACTTGATTGCAAATCGTCACGTTCTAAATATTCGCTGTCTATGATTTCATCACATGAACAATATAATTCTCTAAGCACCTCAGATTGTTGTTTTTGCTTAGACGCCTTCGGTTGCACTGCTTTTCCTTGGGCAAGTAAAATGTTATCAACGCAAAGTTCAATACCCATAAATAATAATAATCCAAATAAATTTTTAGAACCGCAAAAGCTTAAATAGTCGATACTGAAAAAGCCATTCCACCTCTCTTAGAGAGCTGAGATAAAAAATTTATACCTTATTAGTTAGATTTTTTATCTCAACATTGCGCGCTCTGCGGAGCAAATCTATTTTCCCAGCAGCGACTATTTAAGCTGCTAACTTTAAAATTCTGTCACATATTACTCTATCTACTTCCTCTATTAAATTACCAATTCCATATGCCCAAACATATTGCCCGGCATCAGGTCCGGTGAGAACTTCTGCGATATCCGCCTTGTCTTCAACTTTATTCTTGATAAACAAATTCTTACCATCAGTAAGCATAATCATATCCTTATGCGATGTATTTAACTGGTGAATTCGCTTTCTGAGGTACGAAATACCGCGACGGAAACGATTTACAGGAAGACCTTCCTTTTTCATTCTAAATAACCAAGACAACAAAACAACATCTGCATAACTATATTTATTACGACCGCGCGCGGTTGTTTTTCCCGAAGCAGCAACTAAATCAGTGCGAGCATAATAGTTTAAAAGTGCTAAACCAATTTTTTCGTCTTGTCCAATTAACACGCGCAAAATGACTTGAACTTCTTTTGCAGTATATTCACGATTGATAACGGCTAATTTATTTTGATTAAACCCAAGCTGAAACTCTGATTGTTCTTCCATGAAAATCCTGATTGATTTAAAAATGAATTGTTATTCTAGTTTAAAAAATTTTTATAACGACAGAATGGGGGATACCCTAAAAACAAAATTTAATCCAAAAAAGCACGGGAACTATACGTATATTTCTATTTTGAGCAAGAGGAAAAAAACTAAAGGTACACAATTTTTAATGTACAATTACCTCTATCTCCCTAAAAAAATAACGAAATAGCGGGCTGTTGGAAATTGTACATTGTAAATTATTTCGAAGCAACCTTGGCTGGCTTTGCCTTATCTAAAAACTCTGGAATTTTTCCCGTTGAAATCCATTGTTTAATTACTGTTAGCCCCTCAGCAAGTTGCGGATCTTCTTCTAATACAAAACCCAAATCCGCAGCCATAGCATCACGTGAACCAATTAGATATTTTGGTTCCTTATATTTACGCTTCGGATACTGTGAAATTTTTAATTCCTTATTGCTTTCATTTTCCTCACGTCCGTTAGGATTTTTTATTGCACCCTTTAAAGATTCTTCACGAATTCTAAAATTTTGCTCCTCTTGATCAAGCGTGTTTTCTTCTTCAAGTTTTATTGGCTTAGCGGCTACAATTTTATCCGGCACAATGCCAGTTGTCTGAATTGAACGACCACTTCGTGTATAATAAAGGGCAGTTGTCAATTTCAAGGCCTTCTCGCCTTCCATTGGAATTACAGTTTGCACAGACCCTTTGCCAAATGTTTGCATGCCAACAATTACCGCACGTTTCGCATCTTGGAATGTTCCGGAAACAATTTCTGATGCCGACGCCGAACCCTCATTAACTAAAATTACAATTGGGTACTTCGGCTCATTACCATTATTATGTGCAAAGTATTCTGACTTACTGTCTTCAAAACGTCCATCAGTATAAACAACCATGCCACCATCCAAGAAAATATCGCTCACCCTAACCGCCTGTGTTAGAAGTCCACCTGGATTATTACGCAAGTCAATAACCAAACCACTTATTTCTTTTCCAGCGTTTAGCTTTTTTAACGCTTTTAATGCAGACACAAACTCACTTGAAGAATCAGCATTAAATTGCGATAAACGAATGTAGCCTACAGCATCTTCAAGCATTCTGTAGCGCACGCTATGTACCTTGATTATGTCGCGTACAATTGTAAAAGGTAACAAATTCGCGCGTCCTTCACGGTGTACATAGATTGTAACCGGCGTACCTTTTGGACCACGCATTTTTTTCAACGCTTCACTCAGCGTCATATCTTTTGTTAATTCATTTTCAATCTTGAGAATTTGATCCCCAGACATAATGCCAACATTATAGGCTGGCGTATCTTCAATTGGAGAAACAACAGTAATGCTCCCGTCACGGATCGTAATTTCAATTCCGATTCCGCCAAATTCACCTTTAGTATCAACCTTCAAATCATTGAAATCCTCAGTCGTTAAGTAGGCACTATGCGGATCAAGAGTCGCAACCATCCCTTTTATCGCGCCTTGCACTAAACTTGAAAACTCAACATCTCGATAATAATTCTTCTTTATAAGTCCAATAACTTCTGTAAATGATTTTAAATTATCATAGTCATTTTGTGTATTTAATAAGGTATCCTTTGGTTTCCCATCTTTTTCTTTTACATTAGCAGACACCATGTCTGGCGTTTTGCTTACAAAACCAATTATAGAAAAAATTGAAAAACAAGCACAAAACAACAAACAATAAAATGTTAATGGTTTTAATGTTACTGGACGTTTCATTGATAATTAACTCTCCTTTATATTCAAAGCTATTAATCGCTTATACTCATCTTCTAATAACCGATATTGATTTTCTAACTCCATAAAACTTCTAGAAATATCGCGATATGCGTTCGCCGATTCGGATAATTGTTCCTGTAAATTTTCTAAATTCGTTTCGAGTTCTTTTAACACTTCTTTTTGCGCCTCTTCCATCTCAAGCTCATTTTGCAAGGTTATCAATTCCGATTTTGACGAATTTAAATCTTTTTGAAGCGCACTCATTTCATTTTCCAGCGTCGCCTTGCCAGCAATAAGCTCACCAATTATTAAGGTATTGTTTGAGCTTGTCTGTAACAAATTATTTTTACTCTTCTCTTTTTCTACAAGTTCCTGGGTCAATTCTTGAAGCGCGTCAGATAGTGCCAACGTCTCGTTCTTAATAGTCTCTAATTGCCCTTTAAAAACGCTTTCTTGAGCGTCAACATCCTTAAATTTCCTATAAGAGACCATAGTTGCTATACTTAACTTTTCTTTCGCCTTTTCAAGCATTTCTTTAATTTCGAGTAAGCGTGCAAATATCGCTCCTTTGTCCTGTGCAATATTTTTCAAAAAAATGGACTTCAAGAGTTTGGCGATAAACATCAAAATTGCAGTAGCAATGAGGCTTGCTAGCACAATGTAAGAAAGTAGTTGAAACAGGTCATTCGCCATGGTGAAAGATCAAAAATGTCGGGAATACTTAATTAGTATAAATTATAGGTGGCGCATCTACATCATTTATCTGCGGATTATCAAGTAATTTTTATAAGGAATGCCCTAAAGCTAACTTTTACAGCGTCTGCCATGTTACAGATACTAATTTTATGATGAAATATTTTTATCTGGTAGGGTATTGAAAGAGAAACGTAGATAGGGACAAAAAACCTTCGTGCTTCCAGTATCGAGTGTTAATGTAGCGGTAAACTATTACAGAATATATGCTGGGATTAAGACGATTTAAAATTTTTAAGTCGTCATCTTCTGCCGAACTATAATAATAAAGACCGATACGCACGTTGCTCCATCATGAAGCAACCACAAAGATGAAAAATTAGCAGTCAACACATACAATTAAAGAAACAAGATAAAAGAAATGTGAAAGATGAGCGGTTTATACCGTCATTTTTATATTTACAGATTTTTCTTCATATAAATACAAAAAATCTCATATTGCCTACTCAATTAAGGTAAACAATTCTTTCATATTTTAATTTAACTTTTCTTTGGAATAAACCACCAAAGCTGTTTAATTAAAAGATGTAGTTAACACAGCGAACAAACAGAAACTCTTACTAAGCAAAAAATTTTTAAATTTGCTCACTAAGAGTTTCTGCTTGCGTAGTATCCTCTCTCTTTTTTTAGGAATACCAAAAATCCAACTTGTGTTTTTGTTTAAAACAAATGCTGGTTCTTATTAAAACCTGTGCATACTATCTACGCCTCTCAGAATATATATCGTCAAATAAATACAATGACTTTAGTGATGCACAATTTACAATGCACAATGTACAATTGCCCCCCCCCCCACACACAACATATGGTAAGTAATTCACAATTATATCTTTTCCCTTAGTGTATCGTATTGAAGGGTAGGGATAGGAATTATGCATGTAACTTGGTTTTTCTGAGAAAACTCATGGGCATGAGCATATAGAGAAATAAAACTACAATGATTCTACGCCAATTATTGTTATATCATCTTTAATAATTCGTCCATTGGCCCAAGCATATTGCTTGTCTTTTATTAATTTAATTGAGTCTTGGATGTGCAACCCCTTTGCATCGGATACAAATTCAGCTAAACGATCAATTTTTATCATCTCCCCGTCCATGTTTCTTGTCTCAGTTACACCATCAGTCGAAAGAATTAGTTTATCACCTTTTGCAAGCTCTGTTTCAAATACTTTGTATTGTGCTTCCTCAAGCATGCCAACTGCCAACCCTCTGATTTGAACTATTTCAACTTCATTCTTTTCAGCACGCCAGATAATTGGTTGTGGTTGTCCTCCACAGGCGATTTTTAATTTACTTGTTTTAATATTAAGCACAGCAACACTGGCCGCGACAAATCTTCCTTCCGGAATCGCTGAAACCATATTTTCATTCATGTGTCTCAGAATTTCATTTGGCTCTTTTAAATTAGCATATTTCAATGCCATTTTTGCCATCGCCCCAATTAAGGCTGCGGGTAACCCATGCCCTGTTACATCGCCCAAAAACATACCAAAATGCTCGTCGTCAATTTGCCAAATATCATATAAATCACCACCGATTATATCGAGCGGAATAAAAATCGCGCCAAATTGATGTTTGTCTACTTGAGGTAATTGTTTAGGTAAAATTGCCGTCTGAATTTTTTTTGCTTCATTTAGCTCATTTCTGAATGAGTTATTTACCTCAACTAATTGCGAATTCTTTTGAATTACATCAACAACAAATTTTTGCTCATCACTTTTGATTCTCCTCAAACGAATTTTGGTAGAAATTTTTGAAATAAAATCTATCTTATCAATTGGATGCTTAAATAAAGTTACTTTTGAATTAGTCTTATTTTGAGCAATCTCTTTATCTGTAATATTCGGATTGATAATTGCTAAATTATATTTGGATAAATTTGGCTGAGCACAAATTAGATTTAAACTTTGTTTATAATCATCATAATCACGTGTTTGATGTAAAATTACAAATGTTAAAATTTCTGCTTTTGCTACTGTTTCCGCTTCTTTTATATCTTTAGCTTGTACGCAAGCATTCCCCATACTAGTTAAGAGTTGGACAATTTGGTTTTCACTCTGCGGTGAAATTACAAGTATTTTCTCACAATCCTGTTTTGTGTTGTTGTTTAGGTCTGTCATTGGGGAGCATATCGACAACTCAGTAAAAAATATTAAATTATATTTTAGTTATTTTAGATATTGCAAGCGATTTTTGGCGAAATAATTCCCTGTACCAGTAAGTCACGTATTGAAAACGAAAGCGGAAGATATCCCTCTGACAATGCAACCTGTTTTAAATTCGCTATATATGAATTAGTTTCACCATGTCCCGCGCAAATCGCGTCGCGAATATTATTGGTAATGTTTAGTTGCTCATATACAGCAACACGCCCGGAAATTCCCGTCTTACCACAATGCTCACAACCATTCGATGCCATTAAATCTATATCGTCGCCAATATTCAGCATTTGTCTTAACTCACGTGCTACATCAACTTTTGCCGCACAATATGGACAATTTTTCGGGAATAAACGTTGTGAAATTAAAAGACGTAAAGCAGAAGCTATAAATTGTTTTTCTAAATTAAATTGTAATAATCGTGTAATAACTTCCAAACAATTTGTTGCATGTAAACTTGTTAAAACAAGGTGCCCCGTTATCGCGCCAGTTAGAGTTGTTTTCGCAATCGCTGATGTCCGCACTTCGCCGATTAATAAGATATCCGGATCTTGTCGTAAAATTCCAGCTAATAATATCTCCGCAGTTAAACCATTTTTCTCGGCAATTTCGCTCTGATTTACGCCATCTAAAATTCGTTCAACCGGATCTTCAATTGTAATAATATTTCGCGTTTCGTCATTCAAATATTCTAAACAAGCATAAAGTAAAGTTGACTTACCACTCCCTGTTGGACCTGTCGTAATTATGACACCATCAGTTGCATTTAAATGATATTCTAATTGCTTACTTAATATAGGCGAAAGCCCAAGTGCACAAAAAATATTCGTCTTATCTTTATTATCGTTGTTAGCTTCACAAATATTGTCTAAAAAATTATTATCCAACAATCGAAGAACCGCTTTTTCACCATTAAAAGTTGGAATGATTGAAACACGCACTCTAAATTTCCAAGCCAAGTTATCAACGCTAAAACCACCTTCTAAACATTCAAATTTCTTAGTAGTATCTAATTTTGATAAAATTTTAATTCTACTAATCAATTGCAAACCACTTATTTGATCTATGGTTACTTTTTTCTGCTCAAGCAAAACTCCATTAATCCTATAACGAATTGTATATCCATTTTTCTTTGGTTCAAGGTGAATATCAGAAGCATTCTGCACAATCGCCTTATCTAATAAAATATCTAATAAGTCAGCCACTATACCATGCTCAGATTTTTTCTTTAAAGTGGAACTTAAATTTAATTTTGGCTTAATAATCTGCTTCTCTAAATTTTGAGCATTTTTATTAAATAATACTAGCAAGTCATCTAATTCTTCATCATCGCTTTTATAAGCAGAAAAAATCGCTTTTGTGATTTCGGTGCATTCAACTTTTTCTAAAATAAATTCGGTAGTTATTATAAATTTCAGGGCATTATAAAGTTCTGTTTCGTCTCCCACACTAAAAGCCAAGATCAATTTCCCCTTATTAAGTCTTTGCAATTTAACTTTTGTCTCTTCTATATATAATGGCAAAACACTGTAATGCATTGCCGCATTTAATGTGAGATATTGTCTTGCCTGCTTCATGGAGCGCGTAGCTAAATCTTGCCATCTAACACTGGAATACTCTATAATGTCATATTTTCTATCGAAATCAGACGATGTTACATTTAAAATACAATTATCCATGAAATTTATTGACTATTTTTTATTGATTAAACTAGTGGCATATTAACAACGCCAAGCTAATATATAACCTGTTAATAATATTATATATTTTATAAGTAAAATCTTATAAATCGAACGAAATGCCGATTTGTTTCATTTAAATTAAAAAAAAACATCTTGGAATAGATGTAAAAATAATATAGCCGCCCCGCCTGTTTGGCGGTTTTAGAATGGTCGTTTTAGTATTTTCTGACACTTTCTGCTGAATTATAAAATCTAATTTGGAAAAGTCATTCAAGTTTTAATCGGATGTTGTCGTTTCTTACACTATCTTGATGATTTTATTAAGCATCTCTGATTGAAGTTTTATAGTTCAGGTCATCAATAAATAATTTTATGTTTGGATTATACTTATTAGTAGCATTGGTAACTCAGTTCGCACCGGAAAATGACATTGTCGCTTCGACCGAATTACATTCTGAATCACAGAAGGTGTCCGCGCAAATTAGCCTATCAAATGTCTCTGGATTAAAGCCGGGAACAGCAATCACTTATAAAGGTAGTATTGTAGGATCAATTTCAAAAATTAAAGAAAACCGCGTTTATAACAAGTCAGTAAATACGAGCGATTTGAAAAATAACTATTCTGTTGAAATTGTTTTAGATAACGACACGATACAAGTTAAAAATAGTAATCTTATTGCATTGGTTGTTAATCACAACTCAAACGATTCTTTTGAAGAAAGTAAGGTAATTGAACTGCTTGAAAATAAAGTAGCAAGAAAGGATAGACCTACAAACACTAAGTATATTAAGGGATACTCGTCTTATCGTGAATTTTGGATGTCAAGAGACGTGTAAGATTATCCCTATGGCCAATTCCCCGTCAAAAAAAACCGGTTCATCACAAATAATGAGCTACGTATTTGTGTTTTTTATTGTGCTTTCAGTACTATTCGCTGCATTTGCAACCGAAGAACCAACCCTTGAACAACTCAAAAAATTAAGCGATTTACCCGGAGCATTAGACGCTAAAAGCAGAATGCAAGCGGTTTCGGTTGCAAGTTTTGCTGCGACGAAAAATGCCGTCAACCTCGCAATAGGTTTAATCGGTATGATGGCATTCTGGCTCGGCTTATTCAAAATTTTAGAGGTTGGCGGATTTTTAAAAACAATAGCCCTAAAATTAAAACCAATTTTAAGCAGACTTTTTCCGGATATACCACCTGATCACCCAGCAATGGGGGCAATGGTAATGAACATGTCCGCTAATATGTTTGGCTTTGGAAACGCGGCAACACCTTTCGGCTTGAAAGCGATGCAGGAATTAGAGAAGTTAAACCCGTTTAAAGGAACTGCAACCAACGCGATGATTATGTTTCTCGCGATTAATACCTCAAATATAGCCTTACTCCCACTTGGTGTGATTGGACTTCGAGTAAGTGCTGGCGCGGGCGATCCTGCCGGAATAATTCTACCATCCTTGTGCGCCACAGCCTGTTCAACAATATTTGCAATCACAATTGCATTATTTTTGGCTAAAAAAGATAGTGCTTACCGCCAAGAATACGCTGAAGCGATTAAAGAGAAAGCAGATGAGCTTGCACGTATTGAAAAAGAAGACGATGTTAAAGTTTCCGAAAATGAAAAATTTCTAACCGAGCCAACCTGTATTTCACGTTCGTTTGCAATCATATTTTTATTCACATTACTTGCCGCATTTTTATACCGCTTATTTATTCCATTATTTACCGGCCAAATTGAAGGCACTTTTTCTAATTCTGTACTCAATTTCTTACGCTTGGAATTTGCCAGTTTTTGGCTTTTACCGACCCTAATGATACTAATTATTTCTTATGCATTTTATAATGGTATTAGAATTTACGATACTATAGTTGATGGGGCAAAACAGGGATTTGAATTAGCCGTTCGCATCATTCCATTCTTAGTAGTAATTTTAGTAGCGGTTGGAATGTTCCGCGCGTCCGGTGCTATGGATGCGTTTATTTGGTTACTATCCCCACTCACGGATTTAATTGGAATGCCTGCTGACGTTTTACCAATGGCAGTTATTCGTCCATTATCGGGCAGCGGTGCATTTTCTGTTTTAAGTTCAATTGTTGCGCAAGATGCAAATTCATACAGTTCATTTCTTGCATCAGTCTTAAACGGTAGCTCTGAAACAACATTTTATGTGCTTGCCGTTTATTTTGGTTCAGTCGGCATTTACAAAATACGTCATGCTGTTATTGCTGCACTTGCTTGCTATGTAATCGGCGTATTAGCTGCCTGTTTCTTCTCTAAAATATTTTATTAGTTGTTTAGTTTCCAAAAGTAAAAATAATGCAGCGCAAATACTATTGTTTTATGCACCCACCAAAATAATTGTTCTAAATGTCACAAATTAACTGCACATTTTCATAACCTTTATATAAACAATCGGAGTAGAAGAGCAAAAGAGTGATGAAAAAGAGAAGAACACCTCATCGCTTGAGTTTGCAAATAAATACACAAGCAGAAAAATATCTAAAATTATGCTGATTCAATCGATGAGGTCATCGGCTACGTGGTTTAAAATTCGTTATTTAAGCCCTAGTGTCTCATAAACTCGCATTAAAGGAGTTCCGAAAATGCAAAATTCCCCCGTTTCCCCCGCAACCATCACCGACAACAACGTCAGAACTCCCGAAGCTTTCGAAAATTACGAAAGCGAAAACTCGACAACCGCCAAAGTTAAACCTTGGTGGAAAGAGGAGACGGACGACTACGTTTATGAAACCCCCATCGTTAACGGAAGGGCGGTTAATCCGTGGACAGGAACCTAATTATCCACGATGAGCTGGGGGCGACATAATCGATGAGACACTTAATTTTTTTATTAAGGTTTTATGACGATGACCCCATCTCTTTTTATCTAAAAATGTTCCTTTTGTTACATATCTATCTTACTTTAGCAGCATTGCAATTAAAACCAAAATATGCTAAAAGACCGCGCCTTTTGCTCTCCTAAATATGATATTGAGCAAATGTAACTCACACATATGTGTACGTGCGTGGGTAAAAAAAACAAATTTATATGAGTAGATGAGCATAGTATGCCAACATTTGAGTTGAGAACATTAATACATCTGTTTTATCATTTCAAATGTTGGCTTGTTCAATATTAAGAGTGAAGGTTTTTCTCTTTAAGCGACCAATCTTAATTTCTATAAAAAGGAAGGGAGGTAGTAAGATGATTATTAATCGTGCTGAGCGCTCTCTATCAAAGGCCGGTCATATTTGTAAAAATATGATTGACCTAGATGAGAGTTTGTTTCGACAAACTTTCAAACAAGGAAACCAGAATGATAGCACAATCCTTAAAAACTGCATTGATTTCTTGA
>JAVBQZ010000026.1:0-7764 GCA_031548505.1 Bdellovibrionota bacterium
ATCAAAGCTATCTTTTAAAAACACGATTACCCCCCCCCCCCCCCCCAGTTCTGTAAAAGTATCGATTGTGATAGCTGTAGCAGATATAAATGCCTTTATTAAGAATAGTATTACAATTTTTGATCAGACCTATAAAAATACAGAATTCATCGTTGTTTGTGCATTACCTGAAGTCGAATCAATATCAGATTCTCATAGTAAAAAACTTCAACGTTCGTTAATACGTTTTTCAAAATCTTTAGATATCCGTGTTGTACTATATAAGAAAATCTTTGGCGTTGCCTTTGAGAAATCATCAAGGAATGAAATACTTGTATGCGGAGCTGAGTATGCAACCGGCGATTATATTTGTTTCGCGGATTCAGACACGCTTTGGAATAAAGAGTTTATAGAAGCTTCTATTACAGCAATAAAAAAGAATAACTATGATTTTGCTACGAGTGATCTGGTTGTGATTTGGAAGGATGATGAAACTCCTCTTTATTCATTCATGCCGAGTAAAGTGACTCACGAAAAAATGCTTGAAGAATTCTTGAAAGCTGCAGCTGACCTGTATGGACTTCATAGATTTGATAACAAGCTTATAAGTAAAAAACTTTGGGTAAAAATTTCCACAAAACTGACTATGTTTTTGAAAGGGGGAAAGACACAATATCTTTTTATCAACGATGATTTAATTTTTTCAACATTGCTTTGGGCTGAAGGTGAGAATTATACGTACGTTCCCGGCAATTTCTCTGTTCTTGATTGGTGGCGTGAGGATTTATTTATTGCAGATTATGTTAAACAATACGACGATACAAAAATACTAGATGAAATTGAAAGAGCACTGGACTTTGTTTCTAAAGTTGCAAATGAGAAACATGTTTCTCCTAATATCTTTGCTACGTTTTTTGAGCGATACTTAGCACAAATTTACTGGCGAATTCGTTGGGTAGTGTCCAAAGATTTTAAGGATAGAGTAAAAACTGAATTTAATTTGGGTTTAGATTATGATTTTAACACAATATTTAGTAAGCGTATTTTAGGTAATCAGGATTTGAATAATTTGTTCATCACAAAAAACATAGCGCAATTTAACACTCTTGAAAAAAATGCAAAGATTTTCGTTGCAATGCCTAGGCCAGCCTACATTCCTGCAGATAATAAATATTTTATTCCTATCCGAGTTGGAACAGATTGTGATTTACTAGAGGTTTCAGATTATTTTGACGATGGCATTCTGAAAGATAACAATGGCAAAGCAAATATTTCATCTTCCTACCGTCGTTATCGTGAATTAACTGCACAATACTGGATATGGAAAAATGAAAAAAAATCCGACTATCTTGGACTTTTTCAACATGAGCGTTACCTTTGTTTTAACGAAGATAAATTAGCTACAAAACGGGTAATACCTTCTCTAAATAACAAGAATATAAAAAAATTTGGTATTCTTGAAAGCGATATACAAGAATCTTGCATATATAATGATATCGTTGTTCCTCTTGAAGAGAAACTTACAACTTCGGTTTATCAGAGATACGAAGAAATGTTCAGTAAAGAAGAACTTGATGCTTTGGTAAAGCTTATAGCGACAAAGCATATATCACTTTTTGATACGTTTATAGAGGTTGTGTTTGGAGACAGACAAATTCTGAACAACCTTATGTTTATGAAAAAGGTTTTTTTTGAGGAATATTCTTCAATAGTTTTTTCATTGCTTGCCGAGCTTGAAACACAAGTAGTAGTTAATGGCGGTTTTTCACATCTTGCCTGCATAGTTCTTACTGCATTTGTCCGTTTAAAGCAAAAGCAAAACCCGGATGTATCAATTCTATACACGTCATATATTGAAATTGAAAATACAGTTCCAATCGCAAATGTTATTAAACTTGATGTTGATAAAAGATTAATTCCAATATGTATTAGTTGTAACAATGATTATGTAAAATATGCTGCGGTGCTTTTGCAATCTATTTTTGATAATTCCTCTCCTGACAATTTTTATGATATTGTTATTCTTACTCGCGATATAAAAGATTATAACAAACATATTTGCACAGAAATGTTTGCGGCTGCTAAAAATTTCTCTTTGCGATTTTTTGATGTGACGCGAAATTTTGAAGAATATACGGATCTGCATGTTGATAGGCATATTACGCTTGAAACATATTATCGGATTCTAATTCCAGAAATGTTTTCAAATTATGACAAAGTTTTATATCTTGATGTTGATATGATTGTTGTGGATGACGTTGCAAAATTATTTGATATAGATTTGAACGGTAAACTTGCTGGCGTAGTTCGAGATTTTGATTTCTATCTTTCAACATTAGAGAAGAATCAATTCCATGTTGATACTATGAAAGATATTAATCTGTCTGATTATTCAAATTACTTTAATGCAGGGCTCTCCTTATATAATCTTAAAGAGATACGTAGAAAATTTACAGTAAAAGAAATGATGTCAGTAGCATTATCAAAGAATTGGAGGTTTCATGACCAAGATACACTAAACTATTTATTTAAGGATCAGGTTTATTATCTTGATGTTAAATGGAACGTGTTTTGGTATATGCATAAATGCGATACACGACCTTTACCTCCTAAGAGAGATTTGCTTCCTACTCCCCTTGCAGTAGAATTACAAAATGCGTTGAAATCACCATCTGTTTTACATTTTACGGGGGATCTGAAGCCGTGGCATAAAACAGCGCTTGATTACAACAATCCTTTTACAAATATATGGTGGCAATATGCCCGTAAAACACCTTATCGTGAAAATTTAAGTGCTGTACTATATGGTAATAACCTAATTTCTTCATGGCTTATATTTGGAAAAGAATCTCCTGTAAATTATGGTGCGCCGTTTTTTAAAGTTCAAATTTTACCATACATGTACGCATCAACATACGCTAAAATTGATTTTTGTTGCCTTAGAACTCACGGAGCTTTCACTGATACTCTATTTATTTCTCTAACAAACATGGAAAAACATGTGGTAGTAAATAATTTCGAGTGGGAAAAAAATATTCCTGAAATTAAAGACAATATTGGCTACACGATTGAAGATAATAAATATCTGGTTATATGGTGCAAATATACTTGGCGTTGGGTAGGATTTTCATTCACGACACAAATGTTAGAAAGCAGAAGTAATTCTAAGCCAACCATAAAAATAGAAAACGACATGCTTCTAAACGATTCTTTTCCACTTCCGGGAAATTTAAAGTTTGCATAGAAAATTTATAAATATTTTAAGGATTTAATTATGAAGGAAATTTCAGCTCTTTGTTACAAACCATTTCAACATTTAACAATAAATGAGGATGGAAATGTCGCTCCCTGCTGTATGCTAGCTCCATATCCATTTGGTAATATATTCAGTGAAAGTACAGAAACTATTTGGAATAGCGATAAACTTAAAGAATTTAGGACCGGTTTAATGGAAGGTAAGCTAGAAGGGGTAGAATTATGTAAAAATGTTCTTTGTGATATTTATAAAAATGGAATGAACAAACACAATTTCGGAGATAGTTTTATATCATTAGAAATAAACCTTCCTGCTTCTCATTGTAACATTAATCCACCTTGTTTAATGTGTGAAAGAATGAATAATCACCCAGCTCCTAAAGATATAACAAAGGAATTATGTGAAAAAATTGATTTATCAAATATAAAAATACTGAGAGTTCAAGGGTTAGCGGAAATTTTTTGGAAGGATAGAATATTTGATGTATTTGATTATTTAAAATATAAGGAATATAAAGATAATATATTATTTTCATTTAATTCTAATGGAATATGTTTAAATGAGGTTAATATTAAAAGATTTTTTGAATATGTAGATAAAACAGAGGCTTTCTTTTCTTTAGATGCTTCGACTGATGAAACTTATTTCAAAATAAGAAGGCAACCATCAATCAAACCAACAGTTGAAAATATAAAAAAGTTTGTAGATATTGGTAAAGATTTAGGTAAAAGAGTTAATTCAATTATCCATTTTAATGCGAATAATTTAAATATAGGAGAGCTTCCGGAAGTAATTGATATTTGTATTTATACGCATTCCAATATAAATGTTGTCTTAACAACTCCTGTCAATAAATGGATAGCACCTCATTGCTTTAATGACAGCAACAAAGAAACTTTTTTCCATTATAGTAATCTAGCAAGAGAAAAAGCAAAACATAATGGCGTTGATTATTGTTGTCATGTTGTTTAGCAGAACATCTTCCAAGATAGCTCTTAAACTTTAACTCCAAATCTATAAATAATGATTATTTCACACGCGTCTAAATATATTTTTATTCATATTCCAAAGACAGCGGGAACAAGCATAGAGCTCTATCTAAAAACAATAGATGACCCTGTCGTATTTACTGATGATTTTTCACAATGGCCGCAAGGGCTTGTGGCGCACCTAAAACATAGAACGCTTCAAAGTATAAAGAAAATATGGGGTGATAATATTTATACATCATATTATAAGTGGACAGTTGTCAGAAATCCATTCGATGCTATCGTTTCAATGTATAATTGGTGTCTGGTTGATATGAGAGACAAAAAACAGTCATTCCCATTTACAGATGTAAATGATTTTATCTTAAATAATTCAGAAAATTGTTTTGTAATGGCTTCATTTGCAAACTTGATATATAATCAACATAAATTTCTGTTAGTCGATGGAAAAATAGGATGTGAAACTTTCAGATATGAGGATGGATTTGATAATATAATGAGGCGAGTTAGCACGGTTATAAATAATAATAATCCAAATTTTCCAATTTTAGAAAACCTTCCGGTTAAACATAATACCCATACTAGGAAAGATAGACGGCATTATCGAGAAATACTATCAGCTGAATCGAGGGGATTTATTGAAACAAAAGCTAGTAAAGATTTTGAAATATTTGGATATGAATGGTAATGGGTGTTCTGCGGAAGTAATAAAATTCCTGATAAAAAAGTAACTAGTATTAATGAGTTATTTTTTTTCTCAGTCTCTAAAAAACAGGATTTTATAGCATTACTAGATAGTTAAAATCGCTCAATAAATTCATATTTGTTACATAAATATAAATTTTGTACATAACCAGCTAAATAACCCATAATTGGAACAATATTGGTAGAGGTATCAAGCTATTGTCGGGTGAACGCTCGATTTACCCGACAATAGATTAAGAAAAGGTTTTATTTGTCGTTGAAAGTTTAACTTAGATGAGCTTTCAATTCTCTAAAAGACTTCTATGAAAGTGAAGGTCCGAGTGAACAGTTCGCTTGGTATTTCCCCCATAATTTTCGTAATGCTGTGCTAACGCATAGCTAGAACAAAATGATTTCCATCACATCTAATTCAGTTGATCGTATCGTCTCCTTAATTGTTGAGGCGATGGTGAAGTTCTTTGCTGAATTTCATCCCAATCGTTATGTCACAAGAGAGGAGATCTTTGAGCATTACAGCAGAAATGTTAGTGCAGGAAAAGATAACCCTTTCAGTGACTATCCTTTCAAGGATTTAGTTCCTGAAGCGTCCAAAGAATTTCATCTCGTATTTCCTGATTTTGCCATGGTCCGTGGTAGAATCAACAAGCCGGAAGTTGAATTTTGGCTTGAACGAGTTGCGGAAGGTTTCCCAGTGGATCAACTATACATAGTATCGCCATTTATGCACAATACGATACGGGCTGCTATGTTTGGTTGTTTTGGTTTTGAAGGCGTTCGGGATATGAATTTTTGCAACGAAATGTCGAGGACAAAATATATCAAATTTTGGAAGATATTTCGTAAAGGCAAAGATACGTATTCACAGCCGGCGTTGAAATGTTTTGGGGTACTGAAGACCGACTCTGGTTTTCATGTACAACAAGAATGGCGCGAAAAAAATCCGGAACAATTCTTTCATCTACTGGATGAACGAAAAGCCTGTGTGCATTCGGGACAATCTTCCGAACCGACTGCGAATTCAAGCGCAACTGCATCTCAGACAAATGTTGACGCGGGAGCCTTTGAAAGTCCTGAAGACGTTGCTGATAATTCCGAAGTAGAGCGTTTTAAACGTGCTGCTCGAGGAGTAAAAAATATTTGCAACGCTTTTTTGGGGCGCGGTGCCCTTGGAAAGGATTCATTTATCTCCAGCGGAAACGCAGATAGTCTTTTCAAAGATCGTTCAGGCATTCCTGAAATCAATGAAATCGAAGGCCTAGTTCGTGAACTGGCTGAAGAGAGGGACATCTGGCGCACGCTTACGGAGGAAGCTACAGCGGAAATCCAAAAACTGCGGCAAGAAAATTCCGAACTGGAGCGAAGGACGATTTTAAGTGCTGAGGCAACTCAGGCGCTCGCTGAAAGGGAGCAACTTAAAATTCAATTATCGCGCGCGCAGGAATGCCTCAAGGCGATGCCAACAATTCCGCCCGGAGCGTAAATTTTTGAAAAACGTATATTTTGTAGGGTTATGTAAGGGCGTATTAAATATGTCCTTATGTAATCTTACAAAATTGTCCGTTTCACATTTTAACTTTTACTGGCTGTTAACTCAGCCTAAGAATAAAATGGCACAGAAGAAAAAAAATGATGATCGACGCAGACGTAAAAGGCAAGAGGAAATTGCCTTGAAAACGCCGCGCGGATGGTTTGAAAAAGCCGTTGGGAAAAGGATTGTTGAACAAATTGAAGGTTTAACGGTTCTTTCGCCTGCTGATTTCTTTTTCATGAACTTGACAGACGATGTTATGGTTCAGGAGGAAATCGCAGAAATGTATCAGAAGGAATTTTATATAAAAACTACCGATATTATTTCGGAGTTGGCAAGATTTTCCGATGAACATTTGGCAAAACATGGGCTATCTCAAGAACTGATTGCTGCAATCAAAGGTAAAATGCCTTTAGATGAGCGAATTGAGATTTTACTACAAGATGGGCGATTTACCTTTAGCAGTATTGCAAGCAAAACAGGAACATCTTTAGAATATTTGATAACTATTTTGGAAACTTCCAAGATAAATTTAATATATTCTAAAAAAGATTTGGAAACGGCGCGTGAGAAATTACGCAATGGTTTTCCTTATGACTTAATTCGCTTTCTGAGGACGCATCGTCTTAACGTTTTAACGTTAATTCGGTCAGTCCATGGGATGTCAGAGGGAGGATATTGGGATTCTAATATCCCTTCTCTTGCTCCAATTCGTCCTTTGAGATTTTTCGATAGGAAGTATAAATTAGTGTTTGATACGCTGATGATGCTTCTGAAAAGCGAAAGGGATCGTGGGTCAATATTAAGTGCTATTGAAAAGGTTTGTAAGGACTCTGAATTTGCAGAAGGAACTTTTTTGAGTTCGGCTGCGCAAATACAAGAGATTACGGACTCCATTGATAGTCAGGTGTGTGAAGATTTGGTGTTTTTACACAAAAGTGACTATTTATCATTAACTGACGCCAATATGGATCTTAACCAAAGAATTTTTGGCTCAGTACATAAGCTCCTTGAGCTTATTTGCCGATGTCCATTTTGTTTTTGGGGCGATTTTGGTGTGTCCTTCGGGCGTACTGAAGAAGAAGGCAAATTTGTTTTTATGCTCATGGCGCCTGAGTTTGTGGATTGTGGAGAGGATTATTTTGATCCTGCTGGATACCAGTGGCAAAGATCAACTGACGGCTTGTATTTTGGTCTGGTTAAAACTGCCAAGATTGGCGTCGTTACGCTTGCTGAACAGTATCCTACAGTTGAATCTGCAAACAATATCGAGAGGCCTGAACGCCACAAAGAACGAACTGACCACT
>JAVBQZ010000055.1:0-10168 GCA_031548505.1 Bdellovibrionota bacterium
AATCCGAAAATTGCAAGTATAACACACAAAATATTATTCTTAGTAAATAATGATAAACAGCAGCATAAAACCCCTATTACCATAAAAATCGGCCAACACTTCTTGCCGAAATAATATTCAGCTTTAATAACCAACGGATGAAAAATTCCTATAACTAAAAATGTACAAATTCCTATTATTAGTCCAAATAAATTATATTCTTTTAGAAAGAGATCCATGAGATTTTGTTAAGAAAACTATTTTTATAATGTACAATGTGCGATTGTTCTTAGTACTAAATTAAATAATTTATAACTAGAAAGATATTACTCAAATCGGTTGTATCGAATGGATGAGATTAGGAATTATCTACCATCCATTGTCAATTGACCATTGTTAATGGTTTTATGAGTGAATTTAAGTAGCAGAATATAAAATAGTAGAAAATAACTGTTTTTATTATTTATTTCTTGCTTTTAAAAACCTAATTTGCTAGTCGCCCGCGCGCTTCTAGGCTGGTGTAGCTCAATTGGTAGAGCAACTGACTTGTAATCAGTAGGTTGCGGGTTCGAGTCCCATCACCAGCTCCATTTCTCGTACTTTTAATGTCAAAAATTGCTTTTTATACGTTGGGTTGTCGCAGTAACTATGCGGATTCGACTGAGATAATGTTTGCTGTAGTTGAACGTGGTGGTGAAATAGTTGATTTTGAAAGCGATGCTGACATTTATATCATAAATACTTGCACAGTTACCAAAGGTGCAGACAAAGACGCACTCCGAATAATCAGACAACTTAAAAAACGAAGGCCAAACGCAAAAATAATTGTGATGGGTTGTTTTGCGCAAGTTGGTTTTGAAAATTGCGATGAGAAAAAACTAGTCAATGCTATTATAAAAAAATCAGATAAAAATAATTTATTAAATTTAATATTTGATGAAAAGCAAACTAAGGTTGCCGAAGATATTGGACTAGCGAATTTCTCGCAGGCGCGAACAAGCATAATCAATAAACCATTGTCACCACTTCTGAAAGGTCCGGGTGAATCCGTTGGAGCGACTCAGATGCGTTCGCGTTTTCATTTACGTATTCAAGATGGTTGTGAAAATTATTGCACATACTGCATAGTGCCAAAGGCACGTGGTGGTTGGTCATCGCGTAATCCGGAATTAATTTTACAAGATATAAGAGTTTTATCTGCGCTCGGCTATGAGGAAATAGTCTTAACCGGTACGCATATTGGTGCTTATGGTATTGATATTGGGACAAGTTTATTTGCATTATTACGCCAAATTGAACGTGAATTTCAGCGTGAAATGGGGCGCGAATACAGTACTAAAGTTCTTTTTCCAAGAATACGACTTAGTTCACTGGATCCGAATGAGTTAACAGATGATTTAATTACTTTGCTTGCCAGTAGTGGCTTCTTGTGCAATTATTTACACGTTTGTTTTCAATCGTTCTCTGATAAAATTTTGAAATTGATGGGACGGAAGTATAGCTTGGATGATGCCGTGCGACAGACATTGCGTGCCAAAGAACAGATTAAGAATTTATGTATAGGTTCGGATTTGATTTGTGGTTTTTTTGGAGAAAGTAGGGAAGATGTAAACCAAGAAGTCCAAACGTTTTTTGATTTACCTATTTCCTATCTACATGTTTTCTCTTACACAGAACGCGCTGGGACAGCGGCATTGAGACTACCGAATGCAGTGTCATTATTAGAACGAAAAGAACGTGCTGCACTGTGGCGAGAACATTCCAAACAACGACGAGGTGAATTTTTAAATTCACTTTGTGGCTCAGAATTAGAAATTATTGTTGAAAAAAAAGAAGGCCAGCAGATTCGTGGTGTAAGTCGTGAATATGCTGAAGTGCGAATTGCAACGCCAAACGCGCAAAATTATAAAATTGGTTCACGTTTGCGTGTTATCGTTCAGGATGATAAATTTGAAACAATTAAGCAACGTGGATATTTATCGGGGATTATAATATAATGAAATTTTTTACCCGCCCTAACAATATGAATGCCGGTTTTAAAGTAAAAAATCACAAACGAAACTTGATGCGCAAACTAAACAACGCAGAGCAGGAAGCCAATGTCAATTTGAAATCGCATTTAAATATTTGGGATGATTACACGAGCGAGATGCCCAAAAAAAAGAAGGAATACGCTCCAATCAAAAATAATGAAGATAAGTTTGTCCTGCGGAGTGAAAAGCAGCAGAATTTTATTCCATCCAATAGTTCTGTGATTGAACTTACTAAAGATACAGAAGAAAAATTTCGTTTAAATGATAACATTAAAACGGAGAAATTAGCTGATGTTAGTTGGATTGACGAAATTGAAGGAAAAATAAATTATAAATTTAAAAACCGTACTTTACTTAACACCGCATTTACGCATAGCTCTGCTTTGAAAGATGCTGGGCGTGCTGACTACGAACGATTAGAATTCCTGGGCGATGCTGTGCTTGATTTGGTTGTTGCACAGCTACTTTGTGAAAATCATAAAAACGAGCAAGAGGGTGGTTTATCAAAAATGCGAGCCGCGCTTGTAAATACACTTACTCTTTCTGAAATTGCAAAACGCCTTGAGCTTGGTAAATTTATAAAAATGGGGCGTAGTGAGGTGGTAAGCGGGAGTGGTTTCCGTCCGTCAATTTTAGCTGACATAATGGAGGCGACTTTTGGTGCCATTTTTATGGATAGTGATTATCAGGCTGTCTTTAATGTAATTAAAGAAATGTTTGGTGATAGCGTGCGTAACGTAGTACCATCTGATCCAAAAACAGAATTACAAGAAGTATTACATGCGAATGGTAGTAATGCGCCACAATATTTATTGAAATGTGTAGAGGGGCCGGAACATTCTCCAAATTTTGTAACTATTGTTGTAGCTGATGGCGAGGTAGTCGGTTTTGGAAATGGCGCGACAAAGAAAGCGTCGCAACAATCAGCGGCCGCTTTTGCATTGCAACGTATCGTGAAAAATGCACCAGCAGTTGAGTTACAAGCTGGTCAAACGGAAATAATTGAATCACTTTTAAACTGCGCTGTTCAGCAGAGTGGCGAAGTTAAACAGGTTAGTGCAGTCGGTAAACATGCTGGCCGAAAATCACGCCTAGAACGCGATTGGCAGGAATGATTTTCGTTTATTATAGCAGGTATGATTGATTTTTTATCATCTGATTTACAGCGTCGTTTAAAGAACTTTCAGCAAGAAAATTTAATTAAAGCCTTGGGAAAGAAAAATTCCGGATTAATAATCTTAGATATGACTGCAGGGTTAGGACGTGATGCGTTGCTTTTAGCAGTGGCTGGAAACGAGGTTTTAGCGGTTGAAAAAAGTAAAGAGCTTTTTGAAGAATTGACTTCCGCCTTAGTAAAATTGCGTGAAAATCGATTGATGAAAGATTGGCAAAATATTTCATTTTTAAATGCCAATTCAATTGACTTCTTGAGGATGACAGCACAAGAATTTGATGTAATTTATTTGGATCCGATGTTTCCCAAAACAAATAAAACAGGTCTGGCAAAACGAGAAATGCAGATGTTACGTGATTTGGATGATGAAGCCCAAAACAACGAATTAGACTTATTTAATCTAGCTTTAGAAAAGACAAAATCAAAAGTAATTTTAAAGCGTCCGGTAAAAGCTCCATTTATAACTGATACAAAACCAAATTATCAAATTAAGGGAACGATTAGCCGTTTTGATGTTTATATTTCGTGTTAATCTGTGTAATCCGTGGACAATTGACTTTCTTTTTTTATCCACGGATTACACAGATTAATACGGGGGGGGGATAATTGTGAATTGTGTATTGACTATGCTTATTCCTTCATTTTTGAATCAATCAAAATTGTAACTGGTCCATCATTCAATAAATTTACTTGCATTTCAGCACCAAATTCACCTGTCTGAATTTTTTTTCCGAGTATATTGGACAATTCAGCACAGAATTTCTCGTACATTGGAATTGCGATATCTGGCTTTGAGGCACGGTTATAAGATGGACGATTCCCTTTTCTAGTTGAAGCATAAAGTGTAAACTGACTTACGCACAAGATTTCACCATTAACTTCCAAAACAGATTTATTCATTACACCGTTTTCATCATCGAAGATTCGAAGATTTATTATTTTTTTTACTAGAAAATCAATGTCTTCATCGTTATCTATATCTTCGATGCCAAGCAATATCAAAAGGCCATCCCCAATGGCTGATTTTAAATTTTCATTGATAGTAACGGATGCTCTTTTAACTCTTTGAATTATAACTCGCATTTTTGTAAGAATTTATTCTATATTTTTAAATTTTGCAGCTTTTAGCAGTCTATCTTTTATAGCACGAAATGTATCAGAGTCATGATTTCTCGGAAGTCGCGCAATAATATAATCAATATTTAATTCTTCAAGATAGCGCAATTCAGAATATAATTTACGTGCAATTATTTGTGGCGTATCATCTAAATTTAGGATTTCAAATTTTATTTGTGGATTTTTATTTTGCCAAGCGGTAACTTTACTATCCGTATCAAATAATATAAGCGGTTTTTTAGGCATATAATGATTTTCTAAAGTGCCCGGTGATATCTTTGATTTCTCTTCTATTCCACTCGCTTTATACTGGACAGTCACTGCACGTCTAATGCGTTTAAACTCTTCTTCTATCATTTCTTTTGTAATCATACCTGGTCGGTAAATAAAAATTTCGCTTTTCCCGCCAGTGTCTAAAGGAGCAATGATTGTAGATTCAATTCCAACTTCACAATTTCCACCATCAATAATTAGTAAATCATTATCTATAAATTCATTGAGAACATGTTCCGCTGAATTTGGACTGGTCCGTCCAAATTTATTTGCTGATGGAGCGGCAAGCGGAATTCCAACTTCGCTTATAATTTTTTGCGCGGCTTTATGCCTGGGGAGGCGAACAGCTACAGTATTTAATCCCGCGGTTATCAATGGATTGATATGTTCTTGCTTTTCTAAAATTATAGTTAAGGCACCGGGCCAAAATGCCTGTGACATAATTTCTGCTGTTTCATTCCAATTTTTAAAAATGTTTAGCGTGTCTTGCTTGTTTGCAATGTGAATTATTAACGGATCAAATAGCGGTCGTTCTTTAATTGTGAAAATTTGTCTTATGGCTTGCTCGTTATTTATTACAGCTGCAAGTCCATAGACTGTTTCAGTTGGCAGACCGACCACTTCCCCTTGCTTTAATAGGTCGACAGCATCAGAAATTTTAGTAGAAATTTTTGCCATAGCATTCAGTTGATGAATTATTTGACATCCTTTGTTTTTATATAACCAAAGCGTGGTTTTGTGACTTCTAACCAACCAGTCATGCATTCTCGGGTATCAAGTGTTTCGCCTATCTGGAAAGTAGCCGTTTTCGGGCTTTGTGCTGTTGGTGAACGGTATAATGCAAGTGGTTTTGAGATAACAATTTGATCTGATGCTTTTACATTTTGATTTTTAATATTATATTTATTTTCTACCGAAAGTTTCGATGGGTTTCCTACTTCTCCACGATAATAAGCTTGTGCCAGCGGAAGTGCATTCTCAAGGTTTGCAATTCTATCTTTTGTAGTAGGATGAGTTGTAAAATATTTTATTGTGGCTGCCATTTGTGCATCGCTTTCCATTCTCTGCCAATACACAAGTGCATCACTTGGACTATATTTTGCTTTTGCCATAATCATTAATCCAATATGGTCTGCTTCCATTTCATCTTGTCGTGAATATTCATTGACAAATAATTCATTACCAATAACTTTTACTAGTGAACCGGATAAATCACTCACATTGCTTGCTACAGTTGGATTTTGAATTGCAATACCAGTGCCGATTGAAGCTAGTACGGCGAGGATTTCAATTACGGTTTGCCGTTGTTCTTGTGCTGGGTTTGAGACATGGCCAGCAATGATATGTGCCATTTCATGTGATAAAATTGTAGCAAGTTCTGCATCGGATTTTGTTGTGGGAATGATACCAGACCAAATAAACATATGGTTTCCACGCGTTGCGCCCGCATTTTTTACATCCGGTGCATTGAACAAAAATATATGCCAAGGATCTTGTTGTGCATCGATCGCAGTTGAGAGGCGATCGACTATATCAACGATACGTTGATAATTAGGATCATTATAATCTAGTTCATATTTTTCCGTTAATTGTACCATCATTTCATGTCCGTATTGTTCATCTGCCGAACTTGGTGATACAGCGCGCGGAATTTCGCCCATTGGAATAGGCGCACGATTCGTAGCACAAGAAGTGAGAACCAGGGTTATAAAAATGAGTATATGTAAGGTGATAATTTTTTTCATTTATTTTTCTCGAAACTACAATTTTTCTGCGTTCTTATACGCTATTTTTCACCTTTTCAAGTTAATTCCAAGAGCTGCCGACAATATTAATGGTGGTAGGAATGGTCACGGAAGTTGTTCAAATGTGCAAAATAACTAAATTTACTGTTAATAATGGATGGGTAAATTTTAGGAAATCTAACGAGCATTAAGTATAACACAATTTTACATCAATTTTGCAAGGAAGCAATCATGGGGAAAGCATTTTTTTCATCAGAGATAGAGGATCCGGATTTGGATTGGTTAATTTCTAATTTCTTGAATGAACGTTCCAATTATACGGCGGTGGAAGTAGAGCAACAGGTTCCGATGGTTTTGTTACCGCATCATGTCATTAATTCCACAAATAAAAAGGTTAATGGCACAGTGTCTATCAAACAAAATGATAAGTAAGGTAGAATAAGCTTATAAAGATGATTCAGATTTATGTTTCCATCTTTTATGGCTCCACAGCCAATATTGAGGATTACGCCGAATAGTTTCCTCTAATAATTTCACATGTTGGTTAGTAATTTCTTTATCGCCGGTTTCAGCTGCATTTTCAGTGATTACGGTAATATCCACTTCATAATATCCTCGTCTAACACGACGTATTTCATAATATAGAACTGCCGTGTTGTAGCGTTTAGCTAGTTTTTCTATACCTAAAAATACGGGGGTTTCTTGATTAAGAAAACTCATCCAATACTGGACCTCTTTGCCTCGTGGTGATTGGTCAGAAAGAAAACCCATCATGATAATTTTGCCTTCTCGTAATAAACGAGTTATCACTCTAAGTGTATCATTCATAGAGACTACATATGTACCGTATTTACTACGCATGTTGTAAAAAAACTTATCAAACAGCTTATTGGTTAACGGTTTATAGAGCGTAACAGGATAGTACTGAGGTGGTTGTTTCAACGCGGCTAGCCACTCCCAATTGCCGTAATGTCCTGTGGCGATAAAAATATGTTTTTTCTTTTTATATAATTCGTCTAAAATTTCTGGATTTTTATAATAAATATGCCGGCGCATTTCCACTGCACTAGTATTTGTCATTTTGATTGTCTCAATAAATAAGTCACAAACGAACTGGTAGAATTTGCGGGCAATTTGTAATCGTTCTTTTTCAGTTTTTTCGGGAAATGAATTCCGGAGGTTTCGCAATACTACTTTGCGTCTGTAACGTATTACATAATATACAAGCAGGAAAAATAGGTCAGAAAGCAGATAAAGACATCGGAGTGGCAATAATGCTAATAACCAACAGAATCCGTAAAAAACTTTATAGAAAAATGACATAATTAAAGATAAAGATTTTTATTTAATCATTTGGATTATTAAAACTTAATCCATAACGGTCTAGATTAATAATTTTTGGTTTCATAGTAAACATACTCAAGAGAGAAAGTATGGCTAGAAAAAGCATAACTCTATAAATGTATTTTTTTGTGTCAGTTGCAGTTTTTTTATATCGAAAAATGTTGAAATCGTTCCCCTCGTTTTCTTCAATTTCCTCATTTTGTTCGTTTTCTTCCATTAGTTCAGATCTCCTTCCTATGTAGTTCTTTTATCATGTTGTGAAACCTATATACGTAATCGCATATCATTTTATTGCGATTCTCGCGTTACTTGCAATAGAAAACTATTTAGTGACAAGAAATTAGGTAATTTTTTGATTATTTGACTAAAATATTTGAAATTAATAATGAACCGTAAGATAGACCCATAAAAAGTTTTTTGAGTTACAAGGTTTTTACAACTTTATTACGTAGAGAATACGAGAAAGGTAGGTAGTATGAACCCAGCACTGTTTGCTCATCTTGCCAGTATTGATGCTACAGAAGAAACGCATAGAGTTAAGGAGAGAATTATTTCCGCTATTGCTTTACCTTCTCAAAAGAAGCTTGATAGTGATAATGAGAAATCCCCCGAGGAACAAGTTTGCGAAATGCTTAGAAGCATTGCTTATCAAGCTAAGCATGGGGCAGATGGGATGCGTGGATTAGCTAAGGGAGCAATCGGACCGCTCACCAGTTTTGAGCTTGGCTTAAAGGTTGCTAGGTTACAGCAACTTTTACAAGAAACTGGGATTGAGATTTCTCTGTACCAAGGTGGTCACGATTCAAGTGGGGTATGTTTTGAACTTAAGCTTCCTAATGTTCTTATTCCGAAACTTATTACAGTAGAATAAGGATATACTCTTGTGGCTTGGGTTTTCTATAAAGCGTTTGTAGTTTTTACAAGCATTTCCTTGTTTTGCCCTTGCTACGCATGCTCATGCTCCTAGAGAGTCTAAAAATACTGAGATTCTCAAGGAGCATGAGCATAATTTGGCAGTATTAACAAAAAAAATACTGTTAAATTTTTTTATGTTATAATAATTATGAGTCTATCTTTATAGCGTATAAAAAATTATTGTTCTAATGGAATCAAGATACAATTATCATGGAAAATATTGATAAACTAAGAATTCAAGTTGAATCGCTCATTCAACAGTCGCTTTCCGAACCCTTTGATCAAACTAAATTGTTTTCGGCAATCGAATATGCACTTACTGCGCATGGAAAACGTATTCGTCCAATTCTAGTTTTACTTTCTGCACAAATGTTTACTGTTCCGATTGAAAAAGTAATTCCACTTCTGCTGGCTATTGAATATCTGCATAATTCATCACTTGTCCATGATGATTTACCTGCACTTGATAATGACGACTATCGTAGAGGGAAATTAACTTGTCATAAAATGTTTGGTGAAGATATCGCGCTTTTAGCAGGTAATGCAATGATTGCAAAAGCGTTCGAAATCGTCGCTGTGAACAAAACGCTCAATGCAGAAGAGAAGGTTAGGTTAATAGAACTATTAAGTGACACGTTTTATAAGATTTGTATTGGTCAAGTGCTAGATTTACAAAGAAATTTTGTTAGTCCTGACAATTCCGTTGAGGCTTTGGAATTACGGAGAAAAAATTTGGAGTTTAAGCATCTAAATAAAACCGGTGCGTTAATTATGGCTTGCTTGCTTGGTGTTTTCTTATTGAGTGATAAACAAGCAGATAAAGATGCATTTGATAAAGTAATTTTTGCTGGACGTAACCTTGGCTTACTGTTTCAAGCAACGGACGATATTTTGGATTCTGCTGTTAATGAGGAAACTGGGGTAAGTGAAGATGAAAAAAATGGTATAGAAACGTATGCTACACTGTTTGGTGTAGAAATTACGCGACAGATAGCGCAAGAATTCGCTGATAACGCGAAAGATGCGTTTAATTATTTTGGAGATACGGCAATGCCATTAATTAATTTAACTGAATACATTTTACGCCGCACAGTTTAGGATAAGAAACTACATCTTTGGTAGGTTAGTAGGATAGGTTTTTTTTATTTATCCAATAATAGTGGAGAATTGATAATAACGCATGGAAAAACTTTTAGATTCTGAAAATATTTCTCAGAAAATTCGTCCGATTGATTTCGGTGTTGGTTTTGCGTGGACTAAACGCGAGACTTTATTAAGTCTTGGTTTGTTTGTTGGTCTTTTAAATGCCTTGCTTTATTATGTAGCAATAGAAATGCGGATTATTTCGGTCGAACAAGCGATGTTTATTCTTCCGATTTGCAATTTATTTTTGACAGCTTTTGTTTTAATTTTTGCAAATTCACTGGCAATTTTGCAAGCACAAGGTAAGAAGATAAATTTGTTTGCAATAGTTAAAGATAGTTTTGCAGCGCTTCCTAAAATTACTATTTCTCTTGCCTTGATTGTGGCGACAATGTTTTTGGGCACAACTTTTATGCCGCTAATTTTGATTTTTTTATTATGGTCGC
>JAVBQZ010000167.1:0-6779 GCA_031548505.1 Bdellovibrionota bacterium
CTAGCGCTCCGCATACTCATGCTCCTAAAGGGTTCTAAGAAAACGGGAAAACTCATGGAGCATGAGTATATAGTTCTTGATTATCGCATTTTTAATAACGCGAGGAATTTATAGCCAAATTTAAATAATAAACTCATGAAATTATCTTATTTTATATTTTTCATTATTAGTTATTTATTATTTCTTTCGCCTAATATTTCTTTTGCACAGTCATCTTCGTCTTCTCTCGCGCCAGTACACTGTCCGGATGGTATTCATTTAGATGGGACTCCTTGCGCGGATTGCTATGTAAAGTGCTTAGATGGGAAAATAAATGATTGTAACGAGCGGTGCCCAGCGAAATTATCACAAGCATCATCATCACGTCGCGCTTGTGGTGCAAAGTGCTGTAAGACAAGAACATCAAGTTCAACGAAACCGTAAACAAATAGAAAAATTAGTAATTTATCTGTTTTAAGAAAGCGAACAAATTATTCTTCGCAGATATAGAATATGTAGAAGGAGGACAGCGTGCTGCTCTGTAGTAGCGTATACAATTACAATACACCACTACAGATATCTAGTGTGGATTTTAGTGAATTAGAAACGACTAAATACTTTTAGTTTCAGAATCGCTATCGTTAGATTCTTGGAGAGTGATTGAATTAATTTCTTTATTCTCAGCCTTATTAGATTCAGACACTTCAACTTCTACTGAATTAGCAAGAGATGATATTTCACTTTTTGGCACATTGATACGAATGACACGTTCAGCATGTAATCCTTTATCACCATCAGCTAAGGTATATTCAACTTCTTCACCGTCTTTTAGTGTTTTGTAACCATCTGACTCAATAACAGAATAGTGAATAAAAATATCTTTCCCACTTTCGTGTTCAATAAAACCAAATCCTTTAGCATCGTTGAACCATTTAACGGTTCCTTTGAATAATTCTGACATCTGTGTTTACTCCTTACATATAAACAAAGTTATAAATATACTACCAACTTCAACAACGCGCGGTACATATTTACAACCATGGAAATTGGCAATAGTTTATTTTACACTTTTTAGATGATAAAATTTTTGAATTGCAGGGGAAAAGAAAATAACTTAATGCCACTTTCGTGTGGATTGATAATCAAGAATTATGTATACTCATGTTCTTTAGAAATTCCTAAAAATTTTTAATAAAATTTATGTTAGAACAAGAACAGCAAAATAAATTAGAAACGCTTGGATTGCTTGCAGGTAGTGTTGCACATGATTTGAATAATATTTTGACTGGTATTCTTGGCAATATATCTTTGCTACAAGCTATGTTGCAGGATAGGCCTGACTGCAATGAATATTTGACTGCTCTTGAAACTAGCGCGCGAAAATCAGCTGACATTACGGGACAGATTTTAGAATTTGTGCGTGGTAATGTAATGAGGCGTGAACAGGTAAATATCGTTGCTATTGTACGTGATATAATTAGGGATAGGCAAGTATCTGCACCTTCTGAAATATTCTTTGAATTTAATTGTGCCAACGAAAATTTTTCTGTGCTTGGTGATTGTGCACAGATTCATCAAATAATATTAAATTTAATTGTAAATGCGCAAAACGCACTTGATGGGAAAGGAAATGTAGTAATAGATTTGAAGTGCATGCATTTAAATTCTGATTTGTCGGCTTATAATTTGAATATCCCTGCTGCTGATTATATTTTATTAACGATTACTGATAATGGTTCGGGTATTAGTGATGATATTTTGAATAAAATTTTTGATCCGTTTTTCACAACGAAAGATAAGAAAGGGACTGGGCTTGGAATGGCGATTGTGCACTCCTTTGTGAAACAGCATCATGGATTGGTTAATGTTCGTTCCAAAATTGGCGAGGGCACGGTTTTTGAAATTTATTTTCCGCAGAATGGAAAATGTGATTGCTGTGAAAAGAAGATTGCAAAGCCGCATGAAGAAAAGAAATCATTAATTCCACGTGGCTCTGAAAGGATTTTAGTTGTAGATGACGAGGATACAGTGCGAATGGTCTTACAAAAAAGTTTGGAATTTTTAGGTTATAAGGTTGACGTTGCTATTCACGGTAAAAATGCCTTGGAAACTTATTCTAACCAATTACAGCATTATGATTTAGTAATTTTAGATATGATGATGCCGTATTTATCTGGCGAAGAAACATTTATCAAAATGCAAGAAATTCGTTCAGATATAAAAGTAATTTTAGCATCCGGATATTCTGATGCTGATAGCACTCGTAAGGTCCTTGCGCTTGGTGCGAAAACATTTATTCAAAAACCATTTGCGATTGAAGATCTGGCAGTAGAAGTGAGAAAAGCTATAGATAGTACATTATAAGAAATTAAGAACTTGGGGCAACTCCAAAGAGTAATCGCCTGGCACAGTAAATATCAAACTGCTTTTTAAATTATCATTATGAAAATTTGGCCTGGAAGATCATATCCGCTTGGCGCAACTTGGGATGGGCTTGGCGTCAATTTTGCTATTTTTTCTGAATATGCAGATAAGGTTGTGCTTTGTTTATTTGATTCTATTGATGCTAAAAAAGAATCATCACGTTTAATTTTAACTGAATATACTGATAATGTTTGGCATGCCTATTTGCCGGATGTACGCCCTGGCCAACTTTACGGTTACAGAATTTATGGTCCTTATAATCCGCAAAAGGGGCATTTTTTTAATCCAAACAAAATTGTACTTGATCCTTACGCAAAAATCATTGCGCGTGATTTGCAATGGGATGGAAAAGCATTTGGTTATAAATATATTACAGGTGAGGATAATACTGAAATCGCGACGCTTGATATTCGTGATAACGCAGATATTGCACCGCTTGCAGCGGTCGTCGATTCTGGGTTTTTGTGGGGTGATGATACACCGCTAAATACCCCTTGGAATAAAACAGTAATTTACGAAGCACATGTAAAAGGTTTGACACAATTGAATGATAAAGTTCCTGAGTACTTACGTGGAACGTATGCAGGGCTTGGCACACCGGCTGTGCTTAATCATTTAAATAATCTTGGTGTTACGGCGATTGAACTGATGCCCATTCATCATAAGATTGATGAATGGTTTTTACATCAAAGAGGACTTTCAAATTATTGGGGTTATAATTCGCTTGCATTTTTTGCTCCGGACAGCCGGTATACATCGTCAAAGAAATGGGATTCTGCCGTAACAGAATTTAAGTCAATGGTGCGAACGTTGCATAGCGCGGGTATCGAAGTGATTTTGGATGTTGTTTATAATCATACTGCCGAAGGAAACCAGTTTGGACCAACATTGTCGTTCAAAGGTATCGACAATCGTGCGTATTATAGGATGGATAATGCGCGACCGGGCTATTATCAAGATTTCACTGGCTGTGGTAATTCATTGAACATGACACATCCACGCGTATTGCAGCTGATTATGGATAGTTTACGTTATTGGGTTCTAGAAATGCATGTTGATGGATTTCGTTTTGATTTGGCCAGTGCGCTAGCGCGCGAACTTTTTGAAGTTGATAAGTTATCATCATTTTTCGATATAATTCACCAAGACCCAATTCTCTCGCAAGTAAAATTAATTGCCGAACCATGGGATGTTGGTGCTGGTGGTTATCAAGTTGGAAATTTTCCTGTGCTTTGGACAGAATGGAATGGACGTTATCGTGATTCAATGCGTGGATTTTGGCGTAGTGAAAATAGGTTAATTGGTGAGGTTGCAACGCGACTTTCCGGTAGTAGTGATTTATATAATACGACGAGCAGAAAGCCGTATGCTAGTATAAATTTTATTACTTGCCATGATGGTTTTACATTACGTGATTTGGTTTCATATAATCATAAGCATAATGAAGATAATAAGGAAGAAAATCGTGATGGTGAAAACCATAATCGTAGTTGGAATTGCGGTGCAGAAGGGCCGACAGATAATAAAGAAATTAATGATTTGCGAATGCGGCAAAAACGTAATTTTATGAGTACGCTTTTGTTTTCAGTTGGTGTGCCGATGGTAAGCGGAGGTGATGAGCTTGGGAAAACACAATGGGGTAATAATAATTCGTATTGTCAAGATAACAGGTTAAATTGGTGTGATTGGAAATTAGATAAAGATGACGTAAAGTTTTTAAAATTCGTTGCTAGCCTAATAAAGTTTCGTTTGTCGCAACCGGTATTTTGTAGAAGGAAATTTTTTAATGGTGAGAAGAAATCGATTTATAATGGAAGCGATCTGACTTGGTTTACTGCGGATGGAAAAGAATTTTCGGATGGGGATTGGAATAATGCTACAATAAAAACAATTGGTGTTTGTTTGGCTGGTGATGCAATTGATGAACCGAGCGAATTGGGGCAGCGTATTAAAGGAGATACTATTCTATATTATTTAAATGCTTCAGAATATGATGTTGAAATTACTTTACCAGAAAAATGGCAAGGAGTGCGTTGGGAAAAATTAATGGATACGCGCGATGATGATTTTTTGAAAAAGCCGGAAATTGTTTTGCCAAATACAAATTATAAAATGATAGCCCGTTCGGTAGTACTATTTCGCTTGGAAAATATTTCTTTGAGGAAAGTTTTAGCAGAATAAATTATGAGTATAAAACTATGGGGATTCATTGGAGTTATTGTTGCATTTGTGGTGGTTGTATTTATTCTTTCATTTCACCAGACGTCAATATTGGAATCCAATAAACCGGTCGTTAAAATCGGGATAACCTTGCCGTTGACTGGGAACATGGCTGACACAGGCATTTCTGCGCAAAAGGCTATAGATATGGCTTTTGCTGATTGGCAAAGGAAAGAAACGAAATATCGCTATGAATTAGTTATTGAAGATGATGGATTTAGTGCCAAGCGTGTTGCAATGATAACAAATAAGTTTGTCACTATTGATAAAGTTAATGCAGTTTTAAGCATATATTCTGTTGGAGCGAATGTTATTAGCCCGATTACAGACAGAAATAAAGTCCTTCATTTAACATGTTCGTACGGTTCTCAGCCTGCAGAGGGATTTTATAATTTTAATCATCAAACACAATATGCAGAACAATCTAATAAGATGTTATATGCATTAAAGAAACGTGGTATTCATTCTATTAGTTTATTCACGCAAAATAATATCGGCTCGCTGCAGTCAACAGATAATTTAGTTGATACGATAAAAAAAGATGGGAGCATTCAAATCCTCTCTGATATAAAGTACAATCCAGGAACAAGAGAATTTAGGTTGATGATACATAAGGCGTTAAGTAAAGGTCAACCTGATATATTTTATATTGATGGATTAAACCCTGATGCGACTTTATTTGCACGAGATTTAAAAAATATTACTGGCACCTTAAAATTAACAACCATCAATGAGTTTATTGAACCCGCTGATAAAAATATTTTTAATGGATTATGGTTTATTCAAAGTGCATACGGTACGCCACAGTTTGTCGCAAAATTTGAAGAAGAAAATAAAACTACTCCATTTATATGCAGTGCTAATATTTATGATAATCTAAATTTATTGATTTGGGCTTTCGAAAATACTGGGGTAGAAAACGGCAACATACTTCCAACAACCGATGCTGTCGTGCGCACACTTCTCAGTGTTAAAAATTGGAGAGGAGCTACAGGTAATATTTCAGTTGATGGAAATGGAATTATCCAGTCTCAAGCGGAAGAAAGGGTAATCAAAGATGGTAAATCTGTGCTACTCGAGGAGTAATCTATAACTTTTAAGATATCCCCTCCCCAAAAAATTACTTTTTCAGCATATAATGTGGAATGCGTATCGCTTGATTTAGTTTAAGGAAATTTTGAATATCGACATCATTAATACGGGAAAGTGCAGCAGCATTGTCAGGGCTACTTGTAAAACGTGTAGCAATATCGGTTAGCAGTTCATCAGGATTCGTAGTGTAGTAAATAAAATCCTGTCTGTCAGCTGGGGTAAAAACGCTAGCTGAATCATTTTTAATATCAGTAGTTTGGGTAGAAGAATTTTGCTCATCACTAAGAATTGAGCAAGCACAAAATAGAAAGACTAAGGGTATGGGTAAGAGAAGCTTTTTCATAATGTTATAGTTCTATATAGTCACATAATTTTCTTAACAATGTGAAAGTATAAATTCCGTTCTTATGGCCATCGCCCCAAATAATTGTAATCGCATAATTACCGACGGGTTTTATTTCAATAATATCACATTGTGACTTAATATCACTTTTAATAACGCGTAATGATTTTTTTGTATTTGTATTAATTCTATTTGCAACGCGTAATTCTTCACAATCTGCACACGGACAATATTTCCGTAATAATGTACTCTTTAACTTATTAGTTGTGTCTTTTTGCCAAACGATTTCGATGGAGTCACTTTTGTCACCGCTCGAATCTTTTATCCTTCTTATACTTTTTGGTTGAGTCATATTAATCGAATTTTCCTGAAAAGCGCCATTATTGCTCTAATTCTATTGCATTGAGAGAAAAGCAGTGAATTGCTCATTGTAAATTGTTGATTGTACATTTTACACCTTATTATAGCAATCGCATAAATTTTATATAGACAGAAAGTAGGTTTATTAGGATAGATGCGCTCCTGTTTTTAATGATGTAGAATGTGCGTAATATGCTTCTAATCGTCATTATCGCTAAAGCAAAAAGTGATGAACTGAACCTTAACGTAACTTAAGTGTGAGTGTCGGCTTATTTGGCGCTTCAAATCTATATAACTGTATCATTTTCTTATGGCAAAAAATTCTAAAATTAAGAATTTCATTATATTTGTTGGACGCAAT
>JAVBQZ010000196.1:0-3758 GCA_031548505.1 Bdellovibrionota bacterium
TGGCGCAAAAGATTTTAATTCCGGTCGTTTATCCGTATAAAATCGAGTAACGGTTTTAAAAAATAATAACTCAATTCCTCGCTCAAATCCTTTTTCAGGTGCAAGTAAACCATGATATACTATTTCTAAATCCAAATCAGCAAACCAATAATTTCCGGCATATCCGGCAAACATAGCAACTTTACTCGTAGCATGTCCCTCATCTGGGCGATATTGCGGCCGCTCAACTTTTATTTCATCTGTAATAAAATCAATTTTGCTACGTTTATTAAGCAAAGCCATGATATGGTTTCTATAATCATCAATATCGAAATATTTATCAGGTAATGTCATAGATAACTTGTCTATTGCTAAATCTAAAATATACGCCTTCTGCTTGGTTGTTAAAGAGTCACAAAACTCTTCTCCCGTTCGTCGTTGATTAACAATCTTTACCGTATCGACGTAATCAGGATTTGTATCGAGATTTATCAATTTTTCTGCAACTTCAATTTCCCCTTTTGATTTTTCTTTCGCGCTTGCAATAAGCCGCGTCTGCAATGACGGCCGATATTTTATTTCTTCTACAAGACCACTAACTTTTGAAATCTCTTTTATTGTATCAATTGGTGTAACAAATGTTTGATATTTTTCAGTTACATGTATGTCCGGTTTCCCTGCTTCTAGTAATGAAATCAGAATATAAGCGCAGTTGTCGTCAAAGTAATAATAATCAATATTTTTTTCGCGAAGTTCCCAAACATTTTTAACCAACATCTCAACTTCATCAGATGATAAGGCTAGCTTATATTCCCAAATGTCACGATTCTCATCAGTATTGTACATTTTGATACGTTCATAATAACTATTAATTATAAAGTACCCGCTATAACCACCGAATAACCCCTTAAACGCATAAACAATCGCACTATCATCAGGATCATTAGCGGCTGAATAACTTACAGTATAAAAACGCAATTCATCTTTACTATGCCTTTGATTAATTTTAAAAAAAGTATGACCAAAGGCTGAGGCAGGACTATTAAGAAATGCGGATGGAAAAACAAGTGAAATACTTTCCGGATCTATTGAAGTATACCATTCATTAAAGCGTTTACAATTTGGATGCGAGATTTTTGCCGTATCAATTTGAAGCAGTTTTTTTAGAAATGTATAGCGTGCGGGGAAACGGCATTGCGGATTTGAGTCGGTTAAATCAAAATCAGCCAAAGCGGAAATTGTCGCCTTTAATTCATCTTGCGGAGAATATTTACCAGTTTCTGAAAGAAAAAAAACCTCATCATCAACAATACTTTTATTATTAAACCACCCTTGTTTATAATGTAAAATATTTAACCATTGCTGATGTTCATGAATTTTCTGTTGTTCTGCCAATTTCAAAAGCTCTGAAATATAAATCTCATTCTGTATTTGATAATCATTATCAGCATTTGAGGCGACGTCTAACGGTTCAGCATTAATACATTCACAAAAATAAAATAAATTAAACAATAAAAATAATATTAATGTTATCGCGTACTTCATCAGTCAAAACTTGTCATAAATAAATAATTTTCATATATACTCCTATTACTTGAGTTTTTCTGTAAAGAGTTTGTGTTTTTTATAAACATCTTTTCTTGTTTGGTTATCGCTTCGCGATACTTTAATTATTATAAACAGGAGTATATTTGTACATGGCTTCGCTAGCGCTACGCTATACTCATGCTCCAAAAGAGTTCTAAGAGAAAGGGGAATTCTCAAGGAGCATGAGTATAAACACTAGAACTTAAAGTACAATAAACATTTTAGATATGCAACCTATGCAAAAGAAAATAACGCTAACAATTTCACTTCTACTTTTCGTCAGTATATTTTTTATTTTTGGAAAAACTACAAATTCCAATGCGCAACAAATTGCACAACCCACCGCACCACGTACAAGCTCAGAACAATTAATTATTGATGCCTATAATAAAGCAAAAAGTGTAGTCGTCAACGTCAACATCTTAACTAGAAATGCCCATAGTAGCCCTTTCAGTGAAGATAATATAATGGGTCTTGGTTCAGCTGTAATTGTCGATGCACAAAAAGGGTATATTATTACTAACTTCCATGTGATTTCTAATGGCAAACCAATTGTTGTCACACTCAGTGACGGGAAACACTATCAAGTAGATATTATTGGTGCAGATGCCGATAGCGATCTCGCACTTTTAAAACTAAAAAACGTTCCAGAAAATTTAATGGCAGTACAATTTGCTGATTCATCACAATTAGAAGTTGGGCAACAAGTTCTTGCAATTGGAAATCCATTTGGCTTTGAGCGCACATTAACAATCGGTATAGTTTCTAGTCTAGGCCGTAGTTTGCGTGCAGACAACGGAATGTTAATTGACGATTTGATTCAAACAGATGCAGCTATTAATCCCGGAAATTCCGGCGGCCCACTTTTAGACACCGCTGGACGAATGATTGGTTTAAATACAGCGATTGTTAGCCGTAGTGGAACAAATGCCGGAGTTGGCTTTGCAATTCCAATAAACAGAATTAAAAGTGCAATTCCACAATTAATCCAATTTGGAAAACTATTACGACCTCAATTAGGCATAATGCTTGCAAATACCGATGTTGGTGTTTTAGTCATTGATATCGTACAAGGAAGCCCAGCTGCAAAAGTAGGAATAACTGGTGTTAAAGGCCATACTACAAATGGTTTAGTTTATATAAATATTGATACTGCCGATTTTATCATCGCAGTAAACGACAAAAAAGTTTTAACAAAAACAAATGTATTAGATGAAATTGCAAAATCATCAGGCGATATTGAATTAACATTGCGACGTGGCGTAAGCAACGGGAAGTTACGGCAAGTAAAAATTACTCCCGAACTTAAATAGATAGTAGCCAATTTACTTAACTTTTTCTGTGTTTTAAGACTTTTTTAGCGCAAATAATTGTATGAACTATACCTAATGCACAGTTCACAATGTACAATGCACAATTTCCAACCCCACCACTCAATACAGCGGGGTAAAACAACAACCATGAATTCTAGATTATTCATTTGATGTTGTTAAAGAGGAATAATTGTACATTATTACCTGTCTATGCTTGAGTTACTGGGGAACAAACAATTATCCATTGTCAATTAACTACGGAAGTCTAAATTTATCTATTTAACCTGAGTTAAATTTTAAATAATTAATTCAGCTATAATTTTGAAAACTTTTGCTAATTTTAAATAAGGTCTAATTTTTTAAAAAATATTTTTAGCACAAGTGTAACGTCTAAAAATATCCCGCAGACGAGGAAGGCTGAGTAGTCGAGGTACGAGGTATAGTAACCTATCCGAAGTGTCTCGACTACTCAGCCTGACGAAGTATCCAGGAATTTTTAGACGTTACTTTAGCCAAACTACCAAACTATGAAAATTCAAATATTGGATAAAATCTTAGTCAATCAAATTGCAGCAGGAGAAGTTGTTGAACGGCCTGCATCAGTTGTCAAAGAACTAGTTGAGAATTGCGTAGATGCTGGAGCGACTGAAATAACAGTTATAATTTCGGCTGGCGGTCAGAGCAAAATTGAAGTCATAGATAACGGCGAAGGTATGACGAAAGAAGATGCACTATTAGCAATTGAACGTTTTGGCACATCAAAAATTAAGACTATTGATGATTTTGACAATATCTCCACTAATGGCTTCCGCGGCGAAGCATTACCGTCAATCACCTCTATTTCAAAAGTCAAAATTAGTACGCAAACAAAAGATGAAA
>JAVBQZ010000222.1:0-5359 GCA_031548505.1 Bdellovibrionota bacterium
AACATCATCTGTCAGCATTAGAATTAAAAAAACTTGATGGAATTGCACGTGCTGAAAAATGCAATCTAGAACGTGTTTATGAGGCGATAAAAGTTATTAAAACACTCAATCCGCGACCTGGCGATACATTCAACGTGCCAATCATCGACTATATCGTGCCTGATATTTATATTCGCAAAATAAATGGCGAATGGAAGACTTTAGTCAACGACGATGGAATGCCAAAACTACAAGTCAATTCTTACTACCAAGATCTTCTAAATGAATTAAAGAAGAAACGTAATGAACAAAGTCCGGAAAAAGATTTTTTCAAAGAAAAAGCATATGCTGCGAATTGGTTAATTAAAACATTACAACAACGACAATCAACAATTCAGCGCGTAACTGAAAGTATTTTAAAACTACAACCAGAATTCTTAGAGTGTGGCATTGAAGGACTAAAACCACTTTGCTTAAAAGACATTGCCGATGATTTAGATATGCATGAGTCAACGATTAGCCGTGCTACGACAAATAAATTTGCACATACTCCTTATGGAGTTTTTGAACTAAAATTTTTCTTTTCAACCGGATTTAAAAACAATGCTACTAGCACATCTACTGATGAGATTTCAGCAGAAGCAGTAAAAAATAAAATTAAAATAATTGTTGAAAATGAAAATTCAAAAAAACCACTTTGCGATCAAGCGATTGTGAAGATTCTAAAAGCTGATGGTGTGAATGTTGCGCGACGAACAGTTTCAAAATATAGGGATATGCTGGGGATTTTGTCATCATCGCGAAGAAAAGAACTGTTCTAGTATAGCACTGCTCCAATCCCTCTCCGTGTTAATCCGTGTAATTCGTGGATAAAAAAGAAGTTAATTGTCCACGGATTACACGGATTAGCACGGAGGGAGTGTAAATATATAAACTTCTATCACATTACATAAAGCCACCAATATACATCTGCACCGACACACTAATAAATCTAATAAATAATTGTGGCTGAATACCTATCAAAAAAATCAAAATAATTAATGGAAGCAAAACAAAAAATTCCTTTAAACGTAAATCACGTAATGGGACAGTCGATATTTCATTATCTCCGAGAGAGTTAGATTTTTTGATTACATTTGAAGATTGCGAATTAAGCTCACAACGACGAGGCAAGCCAAAACAAATACGACGATAAAATGATAACATATAAACCGCACTCAAAATCATACCCACTACCGCAATTGCACCCCAAAATGAAAACCTTTTAACTACCGCTAATAAAATTACGAATTCCCCAATAAACCCGTTGGTAAGTGGCAAAGCAATTGCCGCTAAAATAAAAATAAATAACACGGCAGAAAATCTTGGCATCTGTTTCGCTAAACCGGAAACTGAACTGATGTTACTACTACCAATTCTTTCATAGAAAATTCCAGTTAAAATAAACAAACCGGTAATTATTATCCCATGATTTACCATTTGAAAAATCGCACCTATCGTTCCTTCAATATTTAATGCACAATAACCAAGCATGCAAAATGAAAGTTGACTTAACGAGAAATAAGTTAGCATTAATTTTATATTATCCTGCAACCAAGCCATTAGCGCACCAAAAATAACACCGGTAAGCGCAATTCCAAAAAATACGGGCGCAAAATAAATTGTTTGCTCTGGAAAAATCGGGATAGTAAAACGAATTAAAGCATAAATACCGAGTTTAGAAATCAGGCTTGCCAGTACAATTGTTCCGGCAATCGGCGCAGATGAATATATTGTTGTTTGCCAAGAATGGAATGGAATAAGTGGTATTTTAATTGCGAAAGCAACCACAAAACTTAAAAAAACTAAAAGACCTTGATCAAATGAAAGATGCAATTTCATCAAATCAGAAAATAAAAACGAATACACACCAAATTGCTCATTATGCTGAAACCCTAAGTATATAATGCTAACCAACATTAATAGACTACCAAGTAAGGTATAAATCATAAACTGCATTGTTGCCCTATATCGATTTTCATCGCCCCAAATACCAATAATAAAATATAATGGTATCAACATCAACTCCCAGAACAAATAAAAGCAAACTAAGTCTAAAGATGCGAATGCTCCTAAAATAGCAGTTTCCAAAATAAGTAACGCTATTAGATAACCACGTATATTTTGCGTTTTCTTTTTAACATTCAGAAACAAAATAAAAAATATAAGCGCAGTTAAGGCAATGAATAATAAGGAAATGCCATCAATCCCAAAAGTATAACTGACATTAAATTTTTCTATCCAGGTGCCAGTTTCCACGAATTGGAATTTCGTACTTGAAGTATCAAAAAAAACAAATAAATTGACGATAGATATTAAAGTAAAAGATGACGCAGAAAGCGCTATAGCCCTCAATAAATTAGGCCGTTGTGAATTAACAAGTAAAAGCAGGAATGCACCAATAAATGGGAGTGCGATTATGAGAGATAAAAAATTAACCATAAATTAAAAACGATGTTTAAAAGCACGTTTCTTTTCTTGAAATGCTTCTACTAAATCAATATTTAGTTTTTGACATAAATCAATCTGCGTAATGCAGAATGCACCGATTAATGCAGCGTCAATAATATCTTGTGAAATAACTTTTGATTTACTTTCCTGCCCCTCTAATTGTGTTCCGAATAAACGCAACGCAATTTCGCGCGCCACACGTTTCACTTCTTTCCGCTCAATCTGCTTTCCTTTTAAGCCAAGAATTTCCGATTGAATCACACGTGGATTCACACGACCTGGGACTTCAACACTACGCGCACGTGCAAGTGTTTCAAAAATCCCGCGCACATGTTCAACTTTTAATGCTGTTTGCGGATTTAAAATTAAATGCGCCGGACCTTCACAAACTAAAACATCATTTGCACCTAGTTTTAATTCGTCAAATAATTTATCAATATCTTTTTGGAGAAAGTAAAGACGTTTTGCAAAAATCATTTTTGCATCAAATGCGGATAAAATACCAGAACTAAGGATTTTCGATTTTGCCAAATCAAATAAAACCCAACCTGTTGATGCCAAACTTGGATCAACAGCGAGCAAACGTTTAAAAGGTTTATTTACCATAAGTTAGAACAATTTACAGTGCACAATGTACAATTTACAATTACCTCCCCACCACCTTTCTATCATCTCTATGGAAAAGTTTTGGTTGAGGGATGGGAATTGTGCATTGTAAATTGTGAATTGTGCATTGTTATGTGCATCTCATCAAGGTTTTATCTAGAAACAACAACATTTCGTCACGAACGGCAATATCAATTACATTCTCATCAATTTGCATAATCCAGTATTTTGCTTTTTCGATATGTTGACATGCAAATTGTTTTGCCTCTTCCATTACTGGCAAATACCTTAAATACCGAACTGTATCACTAATTTCCTCTGGTGAATGATCTTCAGTATTAAAAAAATCAACTGCCTTTTTATCACCGCTTTCTAGCCATAAAATATTTATAAGCGATGGCGTGCGCTGCTTCAAATCAATTCCAAGTGGTTTCCCAAAATTTTTTTCATCGCCTGCTATATCTAAAATATCATCTATCATCTGAAAAGCAATCCCCATTTCATGACCAAATTCTTTGATATTTTTAATTTGTCCTTCAGGCGCACCAGCGAAATATGCCCCACTTGCACAAGCTAATGCAAATAGTGCAGCCGTCTTTTTCTCAATTACATCTAAATATTCGTCATAACTTTTCCATGATGTTCCTGTTATTGTTCCTTCTAGTTCCTCTCCCTCAGTTAGAGCAACGCAAGCCCGCTCAGTATCAACAACAAAATTTTTATCCAAAATTGAGCCACTAGTTCCAAAAGCACGTACCAATAAAAAATCACCTGCCAATAAAGTCGCATTTAAACCGAATCTTTTATAAGCTGATTCATGCCCTCGCCGCATCGACGATTGATCTATAATATCATCGTGTAGTAGAGTCGCTAAATGAATCATTTCAATCGCAGCGCAAGCAGTAATTACATTGTCAGTGGGAGTTTGTTGTTTAAAAAGTTGTGCGGATAAAATAATTAGAAGTGGGCGCAAACGTTTCCCGCCAAGATTGAATAAGTAATTTGCAATATCGGAAATTGTTTTTGAATCGGAAGCAAGTGCAGCCAAAATCTTTGCGTTAACCAACGGCATGAAATCAGACTGAATACGAGAAAGGATTTCGTTAGACATGAAGACAATGTTTTAGTGGCTGGTGGATAGAGGCAAAGAACGATTAATGACTGAGTAAAAGCAAGATTTATACTTACTGCTCATTATGTTCACGCTCTAAAAAAAGATTTGAATAATAGAATAATAATTGTGCAAATTATTAAAATTGCCCCCCCCCCTCAATACGATAAATGAGGTCGTGAATTATCTATTTGATATCGTGGGGAGGAACAATTGTGTGTTACTACATTATTTCTTTAATTCTTGATCAATTAGATTTTTGAAATAATCAAATGGATATGCACCTTTCACTGGGATTCCATTGACGAAAAATCCAGGAGTTCCTTGAATACCAAGTTTACCTGCCATTTCAGCATCTGCGTCAACCTGTTTAGCCAATTTTTCGTTCTTCAGTGCTTTTTCAAACTTGCTCATATTAAGCTTCAATTGTTGTGCAAACTCAAGATATTTTGCTTCGGAAAGGTCTTTCTGATTAGCAAAAAGCAAATCATGCATTTCCCAGAATTTACCTTGTTCACCCGCAGCTAAAGCAGCAATGGCAGCTGGTTTTGCTTCTTTGTGGAAACCAAGCGGCAAATTCTTAAAAACTAATTTTACATCTTTAGGATATGCTTTCAAAATTTGATCCATAGTATCTTTACCACGCACACAGTAAGGACATTGGAAATCTGAAATTTCAACAATAGTAACCTTTGCCTTTTTTGGTCCCTTTACAGGAGAATTTCCTTGAGAATAAAATTTAGCAAAGCTCTCTTGCTCAATCTTGTTTTTTGCTGCTTCCTCTTCAATCTGCTTTTTTTGAGCGAAAGCATTCATTGAATCCATAATCTTTTGAATCCCTGCATCTGATTTAAGATACGCATCCATATTTTTCTTAAATTCATCTGATTGGGCAATGCCTTGGCTTGCAATCCCTAAAAAAATCAAAGCAGACGCAAATAAGGCTTTATTTAATTTATTCGACATAATGATAACCCTATATAAAAATAGTTAATAAAATTTGGAAACTACGCAATACTATGACGTAGTACTGCGCCTAAAAAACTGGGCGCGCCTTATACTCATGCTCCTTAAGAATTCAAGTATTTTTTGAACCTTTTTGGAGCATGAGTGCGGAGCGCTAGCGGAGCCATATACAAACATGCCCCTGCTTATAAAGGTAAATTTAGCATC
>JAVBQZ010000166.1:0-8634 GCA_031548505.1 Bdellovibrionota bacterium
TGTGGCACAATTAAGAAAAGTTATTACGATCTTAAAAGACTTAGATATGAAATATAAAAGTTCAGGACAACAATTCCATACGCAGATTACTGAGCAAGCATTAGGGCAGATTATGCGGGGACAATGATCATGTATACTCGAGTGACTTGGGTTTTCCAGAAAAACCCAAGTCACAATGCACAATTTACAATGTACAATTGCCCCTCTCCACAAGACTAGGTAAATAATTCAAATTCCTAATTCTATCCCAATTTATCTTATTAGGGATGGGTTGGGAATTGTACATTGTGCATTGTTAATTGTGCATTACGTATGGTTCGCGCAATTATTATTCAAAAATAAAATTAAGATACCTGAAAATTCAAGGAAACTGACTATAATCATACTTCTACATTTGTTATTTGCCAACGAGGCATTGAACCGACAAGTGCAACCTGATTTAATGTATCGTCTATCGCACCATCTTCTTGTACAATACGCGTCGCAAGCATAGCTATCATTGATGCATTATCTGTACACCAACGATGTTTTGGAACAATAAAATTTACATTATGTAATTGGCATTCATTATTTAATGTATCTCGCAAGTATTGATTAGCTGCAACTCCGCCGACTAGAATGCAATCAAATGGTTTATATTTCTCAATTGCTAAAGTCGTTTTACTAACTAATGCTTGAACAATCGCGTGCTGAATTGAAGCGGCCAAGTCATTAATGGTGGCGGAATCTATAGAATGACATTTATTATTTAATTCTTGAACTTTTCTACTCACTGCCGTTTTCAATCCACTAAAGCTAAACGCATCATCAGCATCAGCTAGACCAATTGGAAATTTATAGGCAAATTTATCACCATTTTCCGCTCGTTGTGAAAGCGCATAGCCACCAGGATAACCAAGTCCCAAGATATTTGCCGATTTGTCGAAAGCTTCACCAGCCGCATCATCTCGCGTCTTCGCGATAACTTGATAGTTTCGAAAACTTTTTAGTAACACAAGCATTGTATGACCGCCCGAAACAACGAGTGCAAGTGTAGGATAGCGTAAGGGATGTCCCATTAATTCAGCAGCGTAAATATGCCCTTCAATATGATGAACAGGTAAAAAAGAAATTTTTCGTGCGAGCGCAAATGCTTTTGCAAAACACAAACCAACCAGTAAACAACCATTTAAACCTGGGCCACGAGTCACAGCGACATGAGTGATATCGCCTTCTTTAATTTGTGCTTCTTGTAAAGCTTGTTTAAAAAGGATTGGTAAATTTTTGAAATGTTCGCGTGAGGCAAGCTCCGGAACAACCCCGCCGTAGAGCGCATGTAGTTTTATTTGAGATGAAATGATTTCACTTTTGATTAGGTCTTCAGAAATAACGTTACTGGCGAGAGCACGTTGAATATCAAAAATAGTTAGCGCGGTCTCATCGCAACTGGTATCAATGGCAAGCAACATAATGAAAATTACAAATCAGAAAAAATCTAGATTTCTCTTGGAGGGCTGAGCCAAAATATTTAAATATTTTTGGCTCAGTCTTTGCAAAGGTATGGATTAAAAATCAAAACGGAATATCATCATCATTAAATGATACTGCGCTTTCATCAAGTTGTGGAACTGTTGTAGCAAAAGTATTTTCAACTGATTGCGCTTGTGCGCCGCTATTGTAACTATTATAATTGCCAACTTCGGGATTTTTGTTTCCAGCGTTAATGAATTGGATATTATCAGCTAAGATATCAATCGTATAAATATCACGTCCTTCTTTATCTTTATATTTTCGATTGCGAAGTTTTGCTTCTGCAAATACCGGGCTTCCTTTCTTTAAATATTTTCCGCAGTTCTCAGCTACTTTACCAAATACTGAGACACGAAACCATTCTGTTTTTTCAGTCCAATTTCCATCTGCTCCTTTTACTCTTTCATTTGTTGCAATACTTAAAGAAGTAACGGCGCGTTGTTCACCGTTTAAAGAAATAAATTTTACTTCAGGATCTGCTCCAAGGTTTCCTTGAATAAATACTTTATTTACGCTCATAATTTTACATCCTCATTTTATAGTTTATAAATTTATAATAAAAATCGTGTGCCCCGTTATACTTTTACATATTTATTTTCAACAATGTTTATAATTATATTATTTAAAAGACAGATAAAACGTGTGTAAACATCATAATAATTAGGCTTTAATTTCATATTATTTACTTGCTAGATTAAAAGCACTGTACTAAGTTTGTACCCTTAGTCGAATTTATATTACACTATATCATTAATTATCATGGACATTATGGACGATAGACAAACATCAACTCCCACTAAAAAGAGCCGTTTCCTTAAAATCAGATCAAAAACATTTATTTTACCAAGTTTAGTTACAGTTATAAGTTTATTTTTTGGTTTTATTGCAACAATTTTTGCCTTCAATGAAGATTATAAAAAAGCCGCGATTTGTATTTTATTTTCCGTCATATTTGATGCATGCGATGGTCGTGTTGCCCGCCGCTTAAATGTAGCTAGCGAATTCGGCAAAGAACTTGATTCGCTAAGTGATTTAATTGCTTTCGGTATAGCTCCGGCAGTAATCCTTTACACATGGGGATTTTCAAGCATGGCTAACGAATTCGGTATTATCATTGCTTTTTTATATCTCGCTTGTGGTGCACTTCGTCTTGCGCGTTTTAACGTTGGTGCAGCAGCAAATGTTGTACCTAAGGGCTATTTTCAAGGATTACCAATTCCAGGTGGTGCAGGCATCATCGTAATCCTTTGTTATCTTTATCCACAACCGATTACGGATATAAATTATGCAATTGCATTAATGATAGTCAGCATAATTGTATCGTTAGTTATGGTTAGTTCAATTCCATATCCTTCTGCTAAAAACTTTCAACTTAAAACTCTTAATAAAGGGCTGCTATTTTTGTCACTCTCTCTACTAATCGCCTTTATTTACTATAGCCCTGAAATTACTCTAGCTCTAATATTCCTTTTTTATGGTTTCAGCGGGATTTTATTGAAAATATATAATATGTTAAGGCGTAATAAAGCAGATGCAGCCCGTCGTATTTAATACCTTATGTTAAATAGCAAAAGTATCTGGAGTAGGTTGTATTGAAAATTTACAAGTAATACCAGTCACTTGAAGAACCTCGCCTAAAGTTCAATGGATAGATTTGGATTACCTCAAAAGGTTTAAAGAAAATCTTAGTAATTGTCGAAAGTATGATTAAATACTTGGGACATGATACTTTGTGTTCCTTGCAACTCTAAATTCTCAAATGGACTTAATGCAGATTTTAATAATGTTGGTTATCATACTAGTGGCGATTATTGGCCTCGCCATTTTTTTATTTATTAGTGGCAATATATTAAACCATAAATTAAAAGCATTAACTAATAATATCTCTGATTTTGTATCATTTAATCAAGATAGGATAGAAAAAATTCGTCCGTATATTTTGAGTTATTTTAATTCACTTCATGCAGGCGATGATACTTCAATTGAAACGCTAAATAAAATTATTTTTACTTTGGAAAGCAGAATCGCATATGTAGGTCGAGTTCTACAGTATGGTAAAAATGCTGATAAACGTTTGGCTATTAAATACATTATTGCGCCAATCCCTCTTAAAACAAAAGATTATTTTGAAAACAATTTAAATGGAGAAGAAGATGAGGTCACAATAACACCGGAAACACATCCAGAAGATTTTGTTAAATTCGAAGCATGGGAAGACACAATTGACACCTTATTAAAAGGTATTGGCGAAAAAATTATTGCAGCATCGATCAAAACTACGATGTATAGAAATAATAATAAACAAAAGAAAGATACTATTTTTGCTCTAACTGAAGCAGGTTTAATTAATATCAATAGATTAAACGAAATCGTTCACAGTGTTCAAAACGAACAACAGTCAGATGATCCAGATAAGAAATAATTTAAAATTTAAAACTGTATTTAACTCAAGTTTAGAGGAAAATAACTTGAGTTTTCCATAAAAAACCAAGAAAAATAATGCATAATTGAGAATATACAACTGTCCCTTTCTACAATATCAGGTAAGTAATTTATAATTACAGTTTTCTTCCAATTTTATTGTATCGAAGGGTGGGGTTGGAAATTATACATTGTGCATTGTAAACTGTGCATTATACATTACAATATATCTTCTTCTCCAATTTTAATGTCAGTCTTTGGCACAACTGGTTTAATATTACTGGCACGTTCATCAATAATGTCTATGCCTTTCGGTGGATTAAAAGAAAATTCATCTGTTTTAATTGGTTGATTTAAAATCAATTCACGCAATACAATTGATGTTTCGTTTCCGCCAACATCTGTAATTTTTGCACCAATTGTAACATAGTCAGTAGGTCGTACAATCAAAAGAAATCTACTTAATGAAGAATCATTTTGTTTAGCATTCAAATTTAATAGTATTCCAGAATTTGTTCTACACGCGTTATTTAATGTAAATTGTTCAGCTAAATCACCAAGGCCGAGTAGGAAAGATACTGGAACATCTGATTTAAAAGAATTATGTAAATCTCGAACCATAACTTGATTTTGCGACGGTTGATAGTACCAAACATTTTTACCATCCATAACGAATAATTGCTTCTCTGGTATTTTATAATCCCAACGCATTTTAGCTGTTTTCTCAAAAGAAACATCACCTGAACTTTTTTCGATTCTGTCTAAACCAAGCAAATAAGATTCTTGTGAAAACTTTGCTTTTACACTTTTTATTGCTTTATTCGCTTGTGAAACATTATTTAGAAGTGAGGAATATTGTTCGCTCCCAATTTCATCTATACAAGCGAATTCTCCAGCTGCAAAAACAGGATTAACAAGAATGAATGAAAGAAATAGAATTACAAGAATTTTAGTTTTGATTTTGTTCATAATAAAATTTTAATTAGGAAAACAATAAAATTACCAATTGCGCCGTCATAATTCTTAAAAACATAGTAAACGGATAGACGGTAGCATAACCATTAGACGGCTTATTATTTTTAGCTATATCATTTGAATAAGCAAGCGCTGGCGGATCAGTTGTAGAACCTGCTATCAATCCCATAAGTGTACAATAGTCAATTTTAAAAAGTCTGAATCCAATAACACCAATGGTTAGCAGTGGAATCATAGTAATTAACACGCCATAGCCAACCCATGACAAACCATTCTCGGCAATTGTTTGCATAAATGTTTCACCTGCACTTAAACCAACACATGCTAAAAATAATGCAATACCAATTTCCCGCATCAACATAATTGCGCTAGAAGTGGCATTAGCTTCTAAATGTAGTTTCTTACCAAGCCATGCTGCCATGACAATTGATACTACAAGTGGACCGCCAGCTAAACCGAGAGTAACTGGTTTAGGCATACCATAAATTGGAATTGGTATGCTACCAAGTATGATACCGAACAAAATACCGACAAAAATTGCAGCTAGATTTAATTCTTTATGCTCAGATATATTAGTAATAGGATTATTTTCTTGTTTATTTAATAAATCTTCTTCAATCTTAGCCCGTACTTTTTCTTTCTCTAAATCAATGTTAAAAATAAAACGGATTATAATGATAGAAGTAATAATTCCAATCACGCCAAGCGGATAAGTGATGGCATATCCAGAGGCAATCAATGGATTTGCAATACCATTGCTTAATTCTGCACTAACCGCTTGTGCTGCACCAAGTCCAGGGGTGTTTGTGATGGCTCCGGATAAAATACCGACTATTGCCGAAATATCAAGACTAGTAATAAAATAAATTATGAGTGCAACAATAACATTGAGCGAAACAGCAATCAGAGCAAGTAAATTCATTTTCAAACCACTAGCTTTAAAACTTTTCATAAAGTTTGGTCCAGTCTGCAAACCAATTGCATAGACAAATAAAACCAAACCAAACTCTTTTACAAAATGTAGAATATGGTGATTAATGAAGCCTTCATTACTAGTCGTATATTGAGAACCAAAATGGGCTGTGATAATGCCAACGAACAATACCCAAGTCATGCCAAGAGAAATTCCAAAAAATTTTACACGTTCCAAGGTTACACCCAAGGCTATTGTAAACGCTAAAACTAAAATTACATGCCCGATACTTGAGCCAAATAAGAGTTCGGTAATAAAGTCCATTTTTACAAAATAAAAGTATCAAACTAAGGAGTATGTCATAGTTATCGATGTTCTATTACTATTATTACACGCTGCACACTATCTCCAAAAACTTCTCTTCTAATCCCCTACCCTGCGTAAATTCACCTAGTTCGGCATTTGCCAACACCCGTCCTTGAGCCATAATAAGGACATGCGAACATATTTCTGAAATCTCCTGCAAAATATGACTACTTAAAATTACAAGATGATCTTCGCCCAGCTTCTTAATTAGTTTTCTGATTTGGATAATTTGCAATGGATCAAGTCCGCTAGTCGGTTCGTCTAAAATTATTACTTGCGGATTATGAAGTATAGCTTGTGCCAATCCAACACGTTGCTTATATCCTTTGGAAAGTACGCCGCAGGCACGATCCCTATAATCATGCAAAGCACATAATTCTATAACTTCAGAGATTCTATCTAAAAGCTTTTCTTCTGGAATTTTTCGTAAACGCCCAACAAAAAGCAAATTTTCATTGACCGTTAATTCAGGATATAGTGGTGGATTTTCAGGAAGGAATCCTATATTGTCGCGGATTTTGTCTGCATCTTTTTCAATATCAAATCCTGCAACAGAAATTTGTCCGCTTGTCGGCCTGATAAAAGTTGTTAACATTCTCATGGTCGTTGTTTTCCCCGCGCCATTTTGTCCTAACAGACCAACAATTTGGTTCCCATCAACTTTAAAAGAAATGTTATTAACAGCGGTAATATTTCCGAAATTTTTAGTTAAATTTTGAACTTGTATCATAAGGCGTGCGATCTAAACAACCGCCTTAGTTTATGCAATAAGAAAAAAGGAGCCTCTAATTAAAGAGGCTCGGTGGACTACTTTAAAACCGTAATTTAGCAGAACACTAACCGAAGAAACATTGCTCAATCTCTTCTTTCGATGGTTTCTCACATCCATCGCGAGTGGGTCGCAGAACACGCATAATTGCAAGGGAAATTTCATCGGTTACAATGACACTCCCATCGCTGTCGAGTGCGAGCTCAATTTTGAAATCCCAAACCACGAGGCCGCGCTTATTGAACTCTTCGAAGACAATGTCCCACACTGACTTTACCAGAGTTCTGCATGTTGCGTACCGTGCCTTTGACATGCAGAAAAAAGGAGAGCCGGCATGAGTGAGTAACCCTTCGCCGACCATGGGATCACCCATAGCGTCATGTTTAAGAGTTATCTCAATACCTTCAAGAGTGGCACCTTCTTCGGATCCGACGTAATTCCTTCTGAAACTGCCGGTCGCAAATTTCCGGTAGATCCATTCAAGGTTGAAATCCTTGAGTTCGAGAGTCGGCGTTTTACCGAACCCGAAAGGGAGTACCGGCTTCACCACGATGGACAAATCGTCAAGATTGTGATCCACGTAGTGATTTGGAATACCCGCTTCGGAAAGCTTTTCGAAGAAGTAAGCGGAGAATCTTAAATTTCTCCTTGCTTCCCCCTTCAAGATTCCGACGACTTGATTACCGCCCGGGTCTGCAGTACCATCTGCATGCCCAGTCACGGTATCTTTGAAGCGAAGAACCATGTTCCCGTCTTCTCGACGAAAAACATTCTTTGTCTTCCCTTCCTTCACAAATGTTTCTGTCATAGAAACTTCCTTTCTTTGTGTTAAATTTGGGGAACCTGTTTAAAAACCTTAACATCCAAGCATGCGATACTACAGCATTTAATAAAGTTTTTCAAGGCGAGCCAAAAGAAATTTTTAATTTTACATTTTTAATTACAGAGTATAGTCGCACGCGGTTTAAAATATAAAATAGCCCCTCTGCGATATTTGACAAATTCAACCCTTTTCGATTTTCGCAGCAAGTCTAATCAAACAAAACTTATGACTCCAGAACAACTTAAAGCCTATATACGCGACATTACAGACTATCCAAAACCAGGAATTCTTTTTCGTGATATTACTCCGCTTTTATCCAGTGTCGAGGCTACCAATGCTGCTATTGAGCTAATGGCGGCTCCATTTGAGAAAAGTAGCATAACAAAGGTGGCAGCCATTGAGGCACGTGGTTTTATCTTTGGCTGTGCTATAGCTCAAAAGTTGAATGTAGGGTTTGTTCCAATGCGTAAAAAAGGAAAGCTACCTTGGAATACAGACTCGGCAGAATACGAACTTGAATATGGAACTGCAACTATTGAAGTGCATGCAGATGCTTTTTCATCTGGAGACTCTGTTCTTATCGTAGATGACTTACTTGCCACAGGAGGTACCGTAAGCGCTGCACGGAAACTTGTCGAGAAACAAGGAGCTAAAGTGCAAGGGATGTCTTTTTTAATAGAACTTGATTTCTTAAATGGGCGATCTCATTTTAATGATATTCCTATTTCTTCTGTCATTCACTATTAGACCTTCTGCGGAAGCCTATAAGGGGCTGAACATTTAAAGCGTCGGCGCACAATTGTTTTAATATAAAAGAAAATAAAAAATTTGGGAGACGGGGGGAGAAGCTTAGTAGAG
>JAVBQZ010000202.1:0-6646 GCA_031548505.1 Bdellovibrionota bacterium
ACCTGCTATCTTACTTACAATTCTGCTTTGAGCGGATTCTGATAATGCATGAAGATTTTTAATTTGATAGAATTCAGCCCGTTTAAGCCAAAGATATCCCTTTTCACTAATCCCGTTTTTAAACATACCCCATGAAGTTACGCCTGGATAATCGTTAATCGATTTCACTAGGTGAGCATTTGCAGGGTTTTTATATATGTATTTTATTCTATCAATTGCTTTATCTGGGGTTAAAATAGTTGCGCAATCAAAACTGTCAGTCCAGACCGTATTTTGTCTTACGCCGCAGATGCGATTAATCATGGCAGATGTTTCTTGTTTTATGTAACCTACGAATGGGGAAACATCGTGAGGTGAGTTAATTACGGCGAGTATATGGAAGTGATTAGGCATGAATACGAAGTGACAAATTGAGAAATCAAATAATGTTCTAGCCCGCGCAAGAATCCCCCAAATAGCTTCGTTAATAAGCTTGCATGTGGTGAAGGTTAGATTTTTCTCTGTGCGAGAGGTAATAGATACAACAGTATTGTGGATGTAAAAACGGCGGTTACGCATAATGCTATATGGTTAATGAGCGGCAAGTTAGATAACAAGAATTAACTGTACTCTTGTAGTTGAGCGGTAAAAGTATTGCCACTGCGTCTTTATGGATATTATAACCTCTAGTTTGCGTAATCGTTAAGGCTTTGAAAGCGTTTCATATTTGATTAGTCGTAATAATAGGGCTGCACTAGTTTGACAAACTAGTTTGACTAGCTAGTTTGACTAGTTTGAGTTTGAAGTCTAGTTTGAAGTTTGAACACTAGTTTGACCATAATATTTCAAAAATCAAGATCCATAGAATGCAGATTCCTGTTCTTTAAATGTGGTATAGGAAGATGCGATGCGGAAGAGGTCTTGGAGACCGAGGCAGATTTCCTATTTGCCATCCATGATGTGATTGATGACGGCGGGTGATAGGTAGGCCAAGTTCAGATATTTGCAAACTGTGCTATGGGCGATTTTTTCAAATTTCATAATATTTTCAACGGGTGTCCCAGCTTCAGTAACTACTGTGTTTTAATGTATATTCATTATTCAGGGCGGGACTTAATCCGCAACCTTTTCAACCCCATTCTTATAAAAAATAAATCCTTTATATCTACCACGCATCCAAATACGAGTAATCTTAAATAAATTGATCTAAAAACTGTTTTCTGTATTTTTTATATTTGGAGGAACATGAAACTAGGAATAACCGGAAAAACGGTGGGCAGTTTGGCTATTACAACTGCAATTTGTTATTTAATCGCGAGTGGTGTAGTTGCGATGCAAGTACTTCATATCGAGAGAGAGAATACCAAGGATTCATACCAAAAGGCAGCAGAAGGGCATGCTTATAGAATTGCCTTAAGCTTTGAAGAAGGCGTAAAAGCTGTTACTTCAATGAAAGACGCATTTGAGTTAGCAATGAATAATCCGGAAGCAAGTATAACTAGAGAAATGCTGATCAAATCTATAGATGTGGTGCTTGACTATAGTCCTAATGTCTTAGCTACATGGTTTGATTTTACACCAAATGATTTTGATGGTGCAGATAAACTATTTGATAATGAGGAAAATCCTGGTGGTCGTTTTAATCATTACATTGGACGTACCGGAAAAAATGGCGAGAAGGAATATCAATTTACTTCATTTGATAATCTCGAAAACGAACCATATTTTACAGTGCCTAAGCAAACAAAGTTAATGTTTGTTGCAGAGCCCTACATTGATTATGAGGTTTCTAAGGAAGGCATTTTTATGAATAGCATTTCTATGCCTTTGTTTAATAAAAATGGTAAATTTGTGGGTGTTGTTGGTATTGACTTCAAAGTATCTTCTTTCAACAAAGTGATAGATGAAGTTAATAAAGAAATAGAAGGATACTCAACATTGGTTTCTTCCGATGGAATAGTTGTGGTGCATAAGGACCAGAATATGGTAGGTAGAAGAATGCACATAAGTTTGGAAGAAGTTAAGAAGGATGAATTAAACAAAGGACTTTCCAATAAATATTTACAAGCACTTGTGGTTAGCCCTCAAATGTATAGTGCAATGATAGATGGTAAAGACCATGGAGAAGATTTAACTTTGTCATTGCTTGATAATAAAAAAGGATATTCATTTAAAGAAGCTGTACCTCTTGGTGTTGGAGAAAATACTAAGAATTGGAGTGTATTAACATATGTATCAGATGAATTTTTAACTCAAGCAGCAAAAGTTGTTGTACAAAAGATGGTATTAATAAATATTATTTCATTCTTAGTGATAATATCAATAATATCTATTATATGCCTAACGATTACAAGACCAATAAGAGAGGTAGCAAAAAAGATCATCGCTATCGGTGAGGGGGATTTGACTCAGCGTTTAGATATAAAACGCAAAGATGAGCTTGGTGATTTATCTAATAGTTTTAATATATTCGCTAAGAACATACAGGGCGTTATTGAAACAATAAAAGAAAAGTCATCATCTCTTAACCAAGCCTCTGAAACTTTATCTAATGTTTCAAATCAGATGTCTAGTGATGCGCATGAGGCAACAGACAGTCTTGGAGTAGCTGAAGACTCAATGAAAGAGCTAGTTGAAAATGCTAAGGCTGTATTTTCTGAAATGGACACAGCTAGTAGTGCGGTAAATTCAATTCAAGCTGCAATTGAAGAAATGACAGCAACAATTGGAGAGATTGCGCAAAACTCAAGTAAAGCAAAAGTTTGTACTGTAGATGTATCTAAGAGCATTAATGTAGTTACTACAATGATGCAAGACCTAGATAAGGCAGCTAATGAAATTAGTAAGGTGACAGAGACAATTAATGCAATTTCATCTCAAACTAACTTGCTTGCACTAAATGCTACGATTGAAGCAGCTCGTGCGGGTGAAGCTGGAAAGGGGTTTGCTGTTGTAGCTAATGAAATTAAGGAACTGGCTCAGCAAACAAGTCAGGCTACTGAAGATATTCGTGAAAAAATTGAAGGTATCCAGAATGCAGCTAGTTCAACGATTAGTAATACAGAAGAAGTGGTAAAAAATGTTGACGAAGTAAGCTCTGTGGTAACAAGTATCGCTGCTGCTATTGAGGAACAACATTCTGTAACTAGAGATATTTCTCAAAACATGCATCAAGTATCGAGCAATATAAAGATGGCAAATGAGAAGGCATTGAATACTTCTAACAATTGTGGGCAAGTCTCTACTAATGTTGATGTTGCTAATAGAAATACAGATAGTGTTGAAGTCGGTAGTGGCAATGTAAAAGAAAATGCATCAGTACTGCTTCAATTATCAAATCAACTAGATGAACTTGTTTCAAGATTTAATGTTTAATTGATAATTTTATAAATACGTATTTAAAAAGGCGCCATGTGCTCCTTTTTTATTTGCATTGATGATGTTGGAGGGGGGGGGGAGGCCTTACGGCTTTTAAAAACCCTCCTAAGAAAGTTTCTGTCTTAGTAAATTCTTATATTGGATAGAGATACCTCTTTTCATAGCGCCGAGCTATACAGCTTTCCATGCACTCAAGCTGCCCACTTTATACTTGTGAGGGAGTGTTCTCTTTCAAATAATCAAACCCTTGTTTGTCCTAGTTTGATCAATATCCAGAGCACTTTAAATCTTTCTTGCCTCCATGCCGATGGGTCTTCCATGAAAATCCCGGCAAAGAACTTATCCCCTTGGTAAAGATTGATTTTTATGTCTTTAATCTTCACCATTTCGCTGTTGAGGAATATCTTCCCATTATCATGGGCCAACATGTCTTCAGCGAAACGTCGAGCGATGAGTTGAAAGTGTCTGAAACGTCGATTTGTCCATGGAGTCTCAGGAGTCATTTCCCCCCTTTTATCCAGCAAGTTCTCAATTTCTTCTCTGATTAAAGAACAAAGCTCCCATAGCTTGTTAGATAAGGATCAAGAAATAAGGATAACTTGCGGAACCACTGACGATAAAAAAGAAAAAATAATGAACGATACTATTGAAAAAATTGTAAACAAATTTAATGATGTTATAACTCAACAAAGCCAAGCCGATAGTTCTATGGAGACTCCAGAGAAGGACATTCCGTTCTAGTAAAAACATAGAGGAAGGTTATAAGCGAAAAAATTCCGTTGTTCTGGTGGAATCCTCTGATATGTTAAAATAAATCCCTGATACTTAAGAAAAGTCCCTGTTAAATTTTGGATATTTCGCTGACTTGGCATGGAATGCACCAAATTTTGGCGTGTTTGCACTATTTTTTGGTCGTTTTAAAACAAATTTCCCTGTAATTCCCTGTTATTGAACGATTATGTATGCTAGAAATAGCAAAATGGTTGTGGCCCGCCACTGTGTTAAGTCGTCTACTTTAATGGTGCAAAAGGAAATCCTGCCTTGCTTTTCAGTTAATATTAACTAATTAATAATTAACTGGTGGTGGTGAATAATTAAATTCTACAGTGGAGAGGAATAAAAGAAGTAACTAAGAAATCAATTAGTTCTAAAATTTATTTCATACTATAACTACTATGAAAGGATTGTAAAAAGCCCCCCTGTACCAGTTATAAAATTTAGATATTAAAAATTGTTCTGTTGTAGAATGTATTCACAGCACTTCGCTATATAAAAAATTAATTGAGGAGAAAATAAATGGCTAATATAGATATAACATTTTGTGTCAATAATGGGTATGTAAAACAACTAGCCACGACATTGGTTTCAATCTTAGAAAATAATAAAAATCACAAATTCAATTTTTACGTTCTATCTAGCGATTTTTCAGAAGAAAGTAAAAATAAGCTTAAGAAATTACGGTTAAGATACAAAAATTGTAGCATCCGTTATGTCTTAGTGGATAAATCGTCGTTCCAGTCGTTGAAATTAAATATTGAATATATTTCTTTAGAAACATATTATCGCTATGTTATTGCCGATTTACTTCCAGATATTGATAAAGTTTTATATCTTGATGCAGATCTAGTTGTGAATGGTAATTTAGAGGGGTTATGGAGTTTAGATTTAGAAGAAAATTATTTAGGCGGAGTGGCTGATTTATACATAGAAGGTATTAACCATAAGCCTAGTATTGGGTTTAAAGATGCAGATTTATATGTTAATGCAGGTGTTCTTTTGATGAATTTGAAAAAGATGCGTCAAGATAAAATGGGTCAGAAACTAATTGAACAGACTGAGCGACTTTTTAATACGATAAAGTTTCAGGATCAAGATATTCTGAATATAGTTTTCAAAGGGAAGATCAAGGAATTAGATCAGGCATATAATTTTATGACGAAAAATGCCAAAAAGCATTATGATAAAGTTAGATCAGCTCTTATTATACATTATACTGGGAAAACTAAGCCTTGGAATAAAGAATCTAAACATAGGTTGAAAAAAATCTATAAAAAATACGAAAAAATAACAGAATCTTTATTAGACAGAAAGATAAAAGTAGGGTTGATAATTGATGAATTCTTTGGGGGAGCAGGAACTGCTTTTGGTGGCTACGGCTTTTTAGCACGACGATATATCGCTAAATATATACCAGATGAGAATATACAAATCGATGTACTTTTAGGTAAAAGTAAGGGTAAAATTAAAAAATTATTCTGTAGTCAACATTTTAAAGAGGATAATGTTGACTTATATCGTCTGCCTAGAATTAGCTTCTTTGCACGTCGTTGGTTAAAAAATAAAAATTATGATATTTATTTAAGCATCGAACTAGTAGATAATTATGTTTTAAAACACGAAGTTAATTCTGACAAAAAGTTAATTTTATGGATACAAGATCCACGTCCTAAGTCTGCTTGGGATAACGATATTGACACTATGCAATCTATAAAAGATCCTTGTTTTTTTTCTCCTAGCGTTTATAAAACTGCACATGAGTGGAATAAAATGGGCCGGGTCAAGTTTATCTCTCAAGGATATTCATTAAATCCGCTAGCTATAGAATTATACGATTTGCCAAAAGAGACACCGATTCAATATCTTCCGAACCCGATAGATATTGATTTCGATTTTAAATTTGATTTAAAAAATAAGAAAAAGAATATAATTTTTCTTGGTAGATTAGAGGCACAAAAAAGGTGTTGGATGTTTTGTGAGGTAGCAAAAAGAATGCCGGAATATGATTTTTATGTACTAGGACAGTTTTTTAGGCATCAAGAGGATAATAAGAGAATGCTAGAGCCATATATGAATGGAGATATATCAAACCTACATTTCGTTGGCCACGTTGATGGGGAAGAAAAAAAGAAGCTGATTAGAGAATCAAGAATTCTTCTTAGTACGGCTATTTGGGAAGGTATTCCAATCTCATGGCTGGAAGCTCTGTCTTATGGAACGGTTTTAGTTGCTGATTTGGAACGGGAGGGATTTGTAGAACGGTTTGGACGTTTTGTTGGGCAAATTCCAGGAGACGGTTTTGATGGTGTGAATAAGTTTGTTCCAGCCCTTAAAGAACTAATGGATGATGATGTTCTCTATCAGGAAAAAGCATTGGCGGCGATTGAGTATATTAGGGGAACGCATAACGTTCCAAGATTTGTTAAGGATTTGCGCAACGTTATTATGGAAGGAATTTAAATTACGACATTTTTTTTGTCATAATGTTTTTTTTTGCATTGCCATTATGAAT
>JAVBQZ010000219.1:0-14798 GCA_031548505.1 Bdellovibrionota bacterium
TCTTTAATATTATATTCTTCTGCTAAAAGTGGATTTTTCTCCGGATCAACAATTTTAAAAGAAATTTTATCTGATATTCTATCAATACGATTTAATAAATCTAACAATTTAAAATCGTCAATTTTGCCACCTAAAAAAAATGCTGTAATTTCAATCGGTGCTTCTAAACTGGAAATCACTTGAACTGTTTGTGGAGCAAGGGTAAAAACTTTTTGTTCAGTTGAGTCAAATTCAAATAATGGCTTTTTATATGAAATATAATTTACCGCCGCCAATACTGCAACGAAAAGCCCTATGTACAAAAATAAATCAAAATAAGATTTAGTAGCTCTTTTATTTTGCGCAAATTTAATATTTGAAAGCCCACCCAATGAAGCCCAAACAATCAGGGCAATTATGCCGCAAATTATTTGAATATATCCCCAAATAGTTTGCAAAGAAGATATAAAAGACCAAACAACGCAAATCAAACCAAAGAGAATTGATATACAACTAATTAAAGCCAGCAAAAATTGACGATTTTTCATAACTATAAACTATATTCGATAACGTTCTAATGCTCGTGTTGAAATGAATAATCCAAAAAAAATCACACTTAAAAAATAAATAATATCTTCGCTACGCAAAATACCTTTAAACAAATTTAAAGCATGCGATGATGGCGCAAGGAAAGTGAGGAAATTTCCGAGTGAAGAATGAACTTGCGTTAACGGAGCATCAATCGCGTAGAAAATTAACAAAGTAACCAGAGAGACAATACCTGTTATTGTAAGCCCATCTAATATAGAGGCAGTAGCGATAGTAATAGCGATAAAGGCAAAAAGCGAAAAAACAAGACCTAAGTAACCAATAAAAATTGGCCAAACTTCAACAGTTGTAAAAAATGTTAATGGCAAACAAAAAAGAAATGAAGCAAAAATTGCAAAAAAAGCCACAATGCAGATTGCTAAATATTTTCCTAAAACAATATTTAAAATTGAAACCGGCGAAATAATTAACATCTCAAAAGTACCATTTTTCTTTTCATCATAAAATATGCGCATCGTTAGAATTGGCACAAGAAAAAGCAAAATAATTTCCAATGTTTGAAAATACGGGATAATAACCCATTCATTTAAGTTTGGCTGAACACTAAGAACGCTTGTAGCTTTTGCACTGATATAATTAAAATTTTGGAGCAAACTAAAAAAGAAAAAACCGGATAGAGCCATAAAACCAGCAATAAGCCCGTAAGCAAACGGAGTGATAAAGCTAATTTTTAATTCTTTGAAAAAAATGTTGAACATGTGAAAAGTAATTTAAGATTCAAGATTAATCAATAACTATATGTGGTTACCTAATTAAACTATTTCCTGCAACGCCTTTTTATAAATATGTAATATGCACACCTTAAACTATTACCCTAAAGCTCTTCACATTTTTTAACACTTTCTATATATCCCACGCGCTTTTCATGTTCGTTTAAAGGCGTGGTCTTTAACATGAAAAAGTATAATGTAGCATTGAAAAATGTTACATTATTACACTTCGCTTTTCAATCCACTTACACAGAAAGGAGGATAAAATGGGTAGAAGTGTAAAAGTCTATTCGGCAAGAAAAAGTATTGAATTTTTTAAGTACAAAAATACATACTCTGAATTGCCGAAAATAAGCCGTGCTTGGTTAGCAATCACGGATGGAAGAGGTGCATTAGCATTGAACGTTTGCATTTCCCCTTTAACAGATTTCCCAAATACAATTGGAAAATTAGTTTTACCGGGAACTTTTGTTGCAGAAGGAGAAAATCCTAAAACTGCACTACAAAATGCATTACGTCGCGACTTTGGAGCCAATTTCCAACCGGAATATTTCTCCGAAGTTGGTCCGCTACTATGGCACAAAGGCAGAAATAAGGACGGAAATGCAGTTGTGTTCTGCGAACATTTGTTCGCAACTATTGGTACAACGAATATTCATTGTTTTCGTAATAATGAATATTTACTGTTTCGAACAATCCACGAAACCAGATTTACCAATTTCAGAGAACAACAACTACATCAACAGCGAGTCCTCAATTCTGTCGATTTGGTTATGAATCAAGACGACGGTCGTCTTGGTGTAATGCCTGTTATATTATTAGAAGCATTTGCAGCGTGTAATATTATAAAAAGGAATCATGGATATGTACCACGTTTCGACGTAGTCATAGACACGGTAACAACTTTGGAAGGTTGTAAAGAGACCGAAACATTAAATGGAATTGTTACTTGGAGTAATAAATTCATCGGTTTTTCCCACCATGCCAACACATTACATACTGTAAAGTACCTAACAAACCTCACAGGCAAACCTGTTGTTCACGTCTGCTGATTCTAACCAACGGAGGGTGCGTATGAATGGTTTTCTCATTGTTCCCGAAAAGGTTTTGGGCTTGTAGTTATATTGGTAAAACCAAGATAGCTTTACAAGCCCATTTTAAATCGGGAACTTTTTTACCATTTTCCTATCTTTAACTGTGTAATAAAATTAAAAATACGTTACATTTTGCAGTTTTTATGCATAACCTGTTAGGGTAAACAATTAAATGAATTTTAATAGTTTTAACTGCATTACATACTCCTGTTACTTGGATTTTCCTGTATTAAGCATTGTAAGTTTTGCAAACATTTTTCTTGTTTGGAATCGCTACGCGATATTTTTATTATTATGAACAGGAGTATATTTGTATATGGCTCCGCTAACGCTCCGCATACTCATATTCCAAAAAGGTTCTGAGAAAAGAGGAATCCTCAAGGAACATGAGTATATAAATACGAATATAGGTAGAAGGATATAAAAAATACAGGCGCGATAATCGGCTATACAGTAGTGATTATCATGCCTGTGTTATGGTTACACAAGGTTGTAGAAGTACCACTTTTTTAAAAGGAGTTTAGAATGAAGGATGTTAGCGTCGAAAACCAAGGGCCATTGGCTGAAGGAAAAATCCTGACGCCCACCACTGATCTTTCTGGTGGCGACCAAACAGTTGAATGTCCTATCTGCAACTACATGAGATGTTCAGACGACGAAGTAATACCGTGTCGTTGTCTCAGTGTGCAGCGCGAATCGCGGCCACCCTTGCCCTATATTTAGCTCTCATAATTTACATATGAGAACTGAAGAAAACAGGAAATAATGTTATAAAAATCCGTTTCAATTTAAAACATTGAGATAGATTAATAACATAATAAGTCTAAACATGAGTACGATGAAAGCAAAAAATATTTTAATTTTTTGCTAAATCGTACTCGTATACGTTTTTTTATGTTTTTTAACCATAACACAGCTACTTTTTTTAACCCATAAGACAGATGGCTTTATCTGCTAGGTATTTACAAAACTTCTTCAATTATACCATCTGCAATAACAAAATACTCAGTCGGTATTCGTAAGAACATATCGGAAGCATAAAATAATTTTCCACTTTTAATTAAATAATCTGCTTCTTGTAATAAATTTTTTAACGCGGTTTTTCCAAATCTTTCAGCAAATATTTTTAAATTAATTCCTGTCTGCGTACGTAATCCAAGCAAGATAAATTCCAGTCGCAAATCATCATCTGTTAAGACTTCAGTAAAATTTACAATATTTCTAGAGTCAAATTTGTCTGATGAAAATACAGATGTTACGTATTTTTGGACATCTATTCCATTCTCATATCGCAATCGCTTATTCTTTATATAACCATGTGCACCAACACCTAAACCTAGATAGCTCTCACCTACCCAATAATTTAAATTATGTTTGCTTTCAAAATCCTTTTTTGCAAAATTGGAAATTTCATATTGGTTATATTGTTCAGCCAAGCGCTTTTGAATTGTTTTATACATTTCAGTATATAACTCGTCAGAACATTTATTTGATTCTATAAATTTAGAATTCGGCTCAATACTCAAACCGTAAATAGAAATATGTTGTGGAGATAATTCTAAAATTTTATCTAAATCATAGTTCAAATTATCTATTGTTTCATTGGAACATCCAAACATTAAATCTAAATTTATATTTTTATAACCAGCATTAAATAAAAATTTATAGGCTTTTTCTGCTGTTTCAGCAGAGTGTAATCGGCCTAAGAATTTTAGTTTTTCATCGCGAAATGATTGAACACCCATACTAATACGATTCACACCAAACGCTTTTAATTCTTGTAAATCAATAAGTTCAGTAGAATCGCTATTTGTAGGGCCAATAATTGTAGAAGGGTTCGCTTCAAGTGTAATTTCAATATCTTTGGCAAAAGGAATCTTTTCACGAATTGCATCAATGATTAACTTTATAACTCGTGATGGTATCAAGGACGGAGTGCCACCACCAAAATATATTGTTTGAAGAATATTTTTATCCTGCGAGTTTTTTTTATCTTCTAATAAATCAAATTCAATTATTCTATTTTCAAATTCTTTTATTAACTCCTTTGCATAATTCTCAATAATATCTTATGAAAAATCACAAATCGGATAGGACATAAAATTGCAATAATAACATTTTTGAATACAGAAGGGGAAATGAATGTATAAATACATAATTTATAATTTACAATTCACAATGTACAATTCACAATTCCCCACCAGCTCCACTTTTAAATCATTGTTGAGTGTGCATTGTAAATTGTGAATTATACATTGCAGTACTATTTTTTCTTTCTAGTTGCTCTCACCTTTTTTACAGGTTCTTTTGCGCGTTTTTCATCCAATAAATTCAAAGCTTGTTCAATTGTAATGCTATCTAAATCAGTATCCTTTGGAGCAGTTGCATTTATTTCACCATCAGTAACATAAGCGCCATAACGACCTTTTTTCAATTCAATCTTTTTATTCGAGTGTTCCCCAATTACACGTAGTGTCTCAGCCGTTTTAATTACACGCTTACCTCCCGTCTTTTCTTGCGCCAACAATTCAAGCGCTTGTGACAATGTAATATCTAATGGGGAATACGTGTCATATCTAAATGATCTACTCTCATTTCCACATTGTACATAAGGGCCAAAACGACCACGTGTCGCAATTACATCTTCACCATTCGCAGGATTTTTCCCCAAATTACGTGGCAAAGAAAATAACTGCATTGCTTCTTCAAGTGTAACCGTTTCTGGTTTCATAGTCGGCATTAAAGATGCCATTTTTGGTTTATTTTTCTTATCCCCATTTTCACCAAGCTGGACATAATAACCATATGGGCCACTTTTTAGATAAACCTTCAAGCCAGTTTCAACATCCTCACCAAGAGCTTCCGGAAGTTGTTTTGCAGTATTTATAATTTCTTCCGCACGCTCCAAAGTCATTTCGTCAGGCGCAATATCAGCAGGTAAACTAGAATTTTTTTCACCATTCGTTAAATACGCGCCAAACTTTCCAATACGTACTTCGATTTTTTGTCCCGCTGAATTCGTGCCAATTTCAATTCCGCACACTTCACGCGGATCAATATCTTTTTTCCCACTTTCCAACATTGCCTTTAAACCGCTTTCGCCAAAATAAAAATCGGATAGATATTTTTCTGACTTAACTTCGCCTAGTGAAATTTCGTCTAATTCATCCTCAAGCTTAGCCGTGAATTCATAGTTTACTAAATTCGTAAAATGTTTTTGCAACAAATTGACAACAGCAAATGCCGTAAAGGTGGGTATGATCGCCGTACCTTTTTTAAAAGCATAACCGCGATTTAATACTGTATCTAGTACTGTCGCCCATGTACTCGGACGTCCAATACCTTTTTTCTCTAATTCTTTAATCAATGCACCTTCTGAATAACGCGCTGGCGGAGCAGTATTTTTATCAAGTGTAGTATAATTATTAATACCAATTTTCTGGCCAACTTCCACTTTTGGCAGAATCTTTTCTTGATCTTGCAAATCCTGTTCCGGATCGTCTGAACCCTCAACGTACGCACGCAAATACCCAGCGAATTCTATCGTTTTTCCGGAAGTACGAAATTTAGCATCATCTACATCAATTGTAATTGAAATTTGTGTGCCTTTTGCATCTTGCATTTGTGATGCAACTGTCCGTTTCCAAATCAATTCATATAAACGACCTGCTTCTGCCCCCATTTTAGCAACAACTTCCGTAATCGGTGTAAACCGTTCACCTGCCGGGCGTATTGCTTCATGCGCTTCCTGAGCATTCTTAACTTTTGTTTCATAAACACGCGGTGACGCAGGCAAAAATTCATTGCCGTATTCGCTCTGAATCAATCCACGTGCCGCCTTTATTGCCTGGTCGGAAAGGGTAGTCGAATCAGTTCTCATATAAGTAATGAGACCGTTTTCATATAATTGTTGAGCAATAGTCATTGTTCGTTTTGCAGCGTAATGCAATTTAGCATTTGCCTCTTGTTGCAATGAACTCGTTACAAACGGCGCGAGTGGTTTTGAAATATATGGCTTTTGTTCAACCGCAGAAACAAGAATAGCATTACCTTTTAATTTATTCAGTAGCGCATCAATCTCTGCTTTATTATAAGCGACAACTTTATCCGGACTAATTAACTTACCGGTCTTTGCATCAAAATCCTTACCAGTTGCAACACGCTTATCACCAACGCTTGAAAGTTCAGCAATTAAATTATGTGGATCTTGTCCGACAACTTCAAAATCGGCCTTTAGTGACCAATAATTAGCACTGACAAATGCCATTCTTTCGCGCTCACGTTCTACCAGTAATTTTATAGTCACACTTTGCACGCGTCCTGCACTCAAACGTGCCGCAATTTTCGTCCAAAGTAATGGACTTATTTCATAACCATAAAGGCGGTCTAAAATTCGACGCGTCTCTTGCGCGGATACCAAATTAAAATCAATTTCACGTGGAGTTGCGAGTGCTTTATTGATCGCCTCTTTCGTAATTTCATGAAACACAAGACGTTTATACGGTATTTTATATTTATCCGGTTTTAAAAGTTCCAATAAATGCCAACTGATTGACTCTCCTTCTCGGTCCTCATCAGTAGCAAGATATAAAATATCTGCCTCTTTCATCGCATCTTGTAGTTTTTTAACATGCGATTTTTTGCTTGCAGGAACTACATAAATCGGTTCAAAATTTTTATCGATATTCACACCAATACGCGCCCATTTTTCACCTTTCAAATTAGCTGGGATTTCGTCCGCCTTACTAGGCAAGTCACGAATATGCCCGTTTGATGCGGTAATTATGTAATCTTTACCTAGAAATTTAGTAATTGTTCTAGCTTTAGTTGGAGACTCTACGATAACAAGTGATTTCGGCATGAGTTATGGAATGGTTAGTGGCAATTGGTAAATAGTGGATAGTTGAGAATAAGCAACTATCCGACAGTATCGAGCGCGAGCGCATATTATATAGTATAAAAAATAATCAATGTTTTTTATGGTTTATTTTGATTATAGCAAAAAACTAAATAATATCACGGTCTTATTTTGTACAGTGTTTTTATAGGTATAGCGGACATGTTTATCATCATTTCCTAAAAACCCAGAATCTAATTGAAATTCTATGAAATTACTACTTTTTAGAAAATAAAGAATTTAAGTAGTAACAACATAAATGCAGTAATACCTGCACAAAAAACTATTCTCTAAATTTCAGTATTTTGCTTCTACTGTCGATATACCTGCAGAGGTTTCTATTAGACTTTCATAGAAGGTCTATTTATTATTTTTTTTTAGGAGAATTAGTACAATGGCTGACAAGTTTGAAACCAAAATGGAAGGTCAAAACGGAGTTATTGTTGTTGATACAGATTTAGATAACGAAGAAGCAGGGAAAAAACTCGAAGAGAGTTTTAACGAATTACTTAATAATGGTACTAAGGTAATCGTTTTAGATTTGCGCAACGTCGAAATTATCAACTCATTCGGTGTTGGTAAAATCATTACTTGCCTTAAGATAATCAAAGCAAAAAATGATGGTAGACAGCTTATGTTAAAACCACTTCAAGGTTTTGTAAAAGAAACATTTGACTTGCTGATGCTAACTGATTTGTTCCCAATTGATAATACGAATTAAGTTTTTAAAAATTTCCGCGACTGCGGACGCGAAAAACTCATCATATATAACTAATATATTCAGTTTTTTGTATCCTTATATACCGTTTCTGCGAAAATTTTAAAGGTAATGTAGTAAACTTAGGTTTTTAAATTTATGTTAGGTTTATTTATCGCATTGTGCGAACAATGTTTTTTTGACTTTTTAGGTTTTAATTAATTCGTATAATATATGTCTCTTAAATTCCGACTAAAAGGATTGGCTGAAACTTTTATAGATTCGCTGGAATGTCCGGGCTGTAATTACGAAGCTTCTAGCGAAGAAGATGCAAACTTTAAAACCGATTTATCACGCGTAACTTATGATGGCATTGTTGTCGTCGTACGTTGCCAAAAATGTGGTAATATCTTTGTCCCTGAAAAACAAAGACATGGAATTATAAATTGCGCTCGATTACGAGCTGCCGTTGAGCAAGACAGCAAAAATACCGGGCTCCCGCTTTATCCTGATATAAAATCAGTTAAATTAGATGTGGAAAAAATGAATAGCGTGAGAGATGATAAGTTACAATAGTCACTCTATTGCACAATTCACAATGTCCTCTCCCCAATACGATAAACTGAGGATAAAACTGTTATTCATTTTCTAACTTATTTATGTTTTCGTTAAAGGAGCATGGCCAGAGGAGTAATTGTACATTGTAAATTGTGAACTGTGAATTGACTTCATACTTATTGTGGCATACCAAAAGTAAAATTAACCACCATTCCTTTTCTATCGTATTTATCCGGTGAAATTGGATAACCAAACTCTAGCCTAATTGGAGCCATCATAGTATTCCAACGAAAGCCCCAACCCCAAGCTAGTTTTAAATCACTAAAATTGATATTATGTTCTTCGTCAAACGCCTGACCCATATCGTAAAACACAACACCTTTTAAACCAATACCGGATAAAAGAGGAAAAATAATTTCATTATTCATTATAAATTGTTTATTACCGCCATATTCATGACCATTTGCGTCTCTTGGCCCCATTTCATAGGCTTTGTAGCCGCGTACCGAATTTATACCACCAGGAAAAAACCGTTTAAATATTGGAAGTGTGCCTGTGTCGCTGCTGCCGTAAACTTCGCCATAATCAAAACGAATACGATTTGAAAAAACTAATTTACGGGATTCAATCAGTGGAACATAAATTGTATTTAGCGCTCCAAATAACCAATATTTTTCATCACCACCAACACCGGCAAATTCGTATGAAAGAACTTGACGCGAACCAGATGTCGGATCAAGCGGGTTATTAATCGTATTACGAATCAATTTCGGTGTAAAGGCTGATGTCATACATTCGCCTAATTTACTCTGATCTTTCACTAATTGCGCCGCATCATCTTTAACATCGTAAATTTTTGACCAACTTAATTCATAACTCAAATTAAAACGGATATCGTCCAAATATTTTTCGCTCAAAAACCATAATGGATAACCGGCTGAAATCGAAAAACCTTTTTGATCACTAGAGAAATCATCATATTCCCTATCCATCATATACGCATCCACACCACCTGACCATTGTGTATCATTAATACGCGGATTCAAAAACCCTAAGCGGTATGTAGAATATATTGTCCCAGTATCTAAATCTAAACTTATATTATTGCCAGTCCCAAAAATATTATTCTCAGATAATTTTGCCATCAAAATCAAACCATCTGATGTACTCGCACCAACGCCAATATTAAATGTCCCCGTACGTCCTTCCTTAAGATTAATATCAAGATCTAGTTTATCGTCAGCAACATCGTTTTGTTCTGTATCAATCGTTACTTCATCAAAGAAACCTGTTCGTTCCAATAATGCACGTGTACGTTCAATCTTTGAGGCTGAATATAAATCACCTTCCTCAATTTTCAAATCACGGCGTACAACATTATCCCGTGTTTTTGTGTTACCTATGATATTAATACGGTTAATGTAAACTTCCTGTCCTTTGTTAATTATATATCTTAAATCAATTGTAGCATTAGCCGTATTAATTTGTGATTCTGGTAAAACATTGGCAAATGCATAACCAATATTACCAAATTTATCACGGATTCTAAAAACATCTTTTCGCATTAGTGATACATCAAAAATATCACCTTTTTTTAATTCGATACCTTCCAATGTTTTTTCTTCGCTATCTTCAAACAAAGTTCCACTCGCCGAAACAGAATTAATTGTGAATTGCTTACCCTCATCAATTTTAAAAATTACTTTCAAACCGTTTTCGACTTCTATAATTTCCGGATCTGTCACACGCACTTGTGCGTATCCTTTTGTCAAATAAAATTCATGTAGCGCACTAACGTCGCGTGCCAACAAATCTTTTTGTACTACGCCAGTCCCAAACATCCATGAGCTCCACCATTTATAGCGACCTGTTTCAACAACACCACGTAAATCGGATGCTTCTATATTATCATTGCCCTCAAACGTAACCTCACGAATTAATGTCTCTCCACCTTCATCAAATTCAAAAGTTAAATCTACTTGACCTCCATCCTCCTTCTGCGCTGTATAATCAATTTTGGCTTCTTTAAATCCTTTCTCCTGATACAATTTCAAAACATCCGCAACGCCAGCGTGAATTTTACGTTCATCAAAGAATCTACGAATACTTCCACCCATTTTTTCTTTGAACGTTTCATCACCAACTGCATCATTACCCTCTAAATAAACATTGCCAATTATCGGACGTTCTTCTACTTCAAAAATTAATACACCGGTTTTGTTATATAAAACGTCAATTCTCGAAAAACTACCCATGTTGTAAAGTTCTTTAATATCGTTAGAAATTTTATCGTTATCTAATTTATCGCCAACTTTTGAAGATAGTTTAACTTCAATCGCAGCAGTATCGATAATTTTATTACCATGAACTTCAATTGCCGTGATAGTCTCTGTGGCATGAGCAGTCTGAATTTGAAACAAAAAAACAGATGAAAATAAAAATAAGAAAAACAATTTAACTGTATTCATAAAAACGAAATGTATATTACTCTGTGGTGACAAAACATTCTAAATATGCGGTTACACCGCATAATGACGTATAGTGCTTATTTGATGAAATATTTATTAGATCTATAATTCGATCATCCTACCCATCTTGTTGGCAACATCCAGCGAATGTGTCACCAATACTAAAGAATTTCCCCTTTCTCGCTGTAATTCCAACAATAATTCCACAACTTCATCGCTATTTTTTTTATCTAAATTTCCTGTCGGCTCATCAGCCAAAATTGCGCCAGGATTTGCAATAAGTGCACGAGCAATCGCTACACGTTGCTGCTCACCACCGGATAAAGTTCCAGGTCGATGCGTTAAGCGATGCAGAAGACCAACCCGTGCCAATAATTTTTCTGCTTCCGCAAATGCTTCATCACGTGCTATTCCTTGAATTAATAAAGGCAACGCCGTGTTTTCCAGCGCATTAAATTCTGCTAGTAGCTGATGAAACTGAAAAACAAAACCAACCGCGCGACGACGCACTTCAAATAAATCACGCTTCTTCTTCTGCATCTCAGTAATGTTCACATCATCAAAAAACACTTCACCTGAGGTTGGTTGTTCAATACCTCCCAATATATATAACAGTGTCGTTTTGCCTGAACCGGATGCACCAAGAATTGCGACACTTTCCTTTGCTGCAATTGTTAAATTTAACCCATCAAAAAGTTCAATTTTCCCATCACCGTCACCGAAAAACATTCCAATATCTTTAGTTGTAATTTGCATAAGAAAAAGCCTAAGGCGTAATCAAAATATATACTCATGCTCACAAAGGGTTAAAAGAAACCGGGAAAACTCAAGTAACAGGAGTATATACTCATGCTCCATGAGTATTCCCCTTTTATTAGAGTCCCTTTGGAGCATGAGTATGCGGAGCGATAGCGGAGCCATATACAAATATACTCCTGTTTATAATAACAAAAACATCGCGAAGCGATTCCAAACAAGAAAAATGTTTGCAAAACTTACAATGCTTAACACAGGAAAACTCAAGTAACAGGAGTATATACTACTGTAAGTGGCGCGGACGCCTACTATATAGTTTTAGTTATAGCAAAACAAAAATATAGTAATAAATTTCGGCATTATAAAAACTAAACTACTTGAATAATTAGATATTCTATGACACTAGGGCACGCCATGAAATCAATCCCCGAAACTCAAAATAATCTTCCTTGTATCTGCGGCTACGAAGATGAAATCGTAGAAATCACTTCACAGACAGACAATATTTACAAACAAAATGGTAAGTTCACTTCCGATATTGACTTTGATAAAATCAAATCTTGCGCCTCAGTCGCGCTACATATGCAACAACCGTTAATCCCTGCCGGTGGTACTGACCTCAGAACTGCAAGTTTAATTTCAAATCTCAAATATATGTTTGAGCACCAAGGCGAAGGCGATAACCATAACGCCGGCGTTTTTAAATGCTGTTACGAAAGGATAGCTGAATTCGTCCCAACACTTGCTAATGAAGGCAAAAAACCGCGAGTAATGCTAGAATATACAGGTTGCCTACTTTATGGTTTGCGAGAAATGGGGGCTAATGATGTCATTGAAAAATTACAATCTGCCACTCAAAAATATCCGCGCAGTATCGAATGGCTCGGTTGTCCATGGGGGCACGCTGTCGCACCATCAACGCCTGTGCAAGATTACAAATTACAAGTGCGAGCCTGGCAACACTATTTCGCAGGAATTTTTGGCGCAGACGCATTAAAAAATGTCAAAGGTTTTTCACCGTCTGAAATGGCATTGCCAAATCATCCTGATGTCGCTTACGAATTTGTAAAAACATTAAATGACTGCGGATATTTATGGGTTATGGTTCAAGAACATACGGTCGAGCGTCCCGAAAACGGTTATGGCCCGGAGCTTCGCCATTTTCCTCACCGCTTATGTTGCCGAAATTCAAAGGGTGAAGAAGCGAGCATTATTTGCTTAATTAAAACCCAAGGTAGCGACACAAAATTAGTTGCACAAATGCAACCATGGTACGAAGCTACGGGAATTGGTAAAATTGATTTTAAAAACCAGCAAATGCCACAAATTGTCACGCAAATTGCCGACGGTGAAAACGGTGGTGTGATGATGAATGAATTTCCACCAAAATTTTTGGAAGTCGTCCGCAATAGTTCCGATACAGAAACACCGTTGGTCAATGGCACGGAATATATTGAATATTTATTTTCAAAAGGAATTACAAAAGACGACTTACCTGTACTACAACCTATTATGCAAAAGCGAATTTGGGATAGATTTACACCAAGTCAAGATGCGGGTAGCACAGATAAATTAAATCAAGTTATTGCTGATTTGAAAAAAGAAGATGGACGTTTTCATGTCGATGGTGGAAGCTGGACCAACAATCTTTCTTGGGTCAATGGTTATGACAACGTGTTAAATCAGATGGAAAAAGCAAGTAGTGCTTTTTATGAAAAAATCATCAAAGCCGGAGTTCCAACAAACTCAGCAAAGTATCAGAAAGCACTGTTCTATTTGTTATCTTCGCAAACGAGTTGTTACCGCTATTGGGGACAAGGAATATGGACTGATTATGGGCAAGAGTTATGCAGAAGAACAATTGAAGAATGTTTTTAGACCTTCTGCGAAAGTCTAAAAAGGGTTGAACCTATAAAAAGATTGGACTTTCGCAGAAGGTCTAAAAAATAGTCGATGCTAGGAGAATAGATTTGTGTCGCGAAGCAACACAACGTTGAGATAAAAAAATCTGACGAACAAAGTGAGTTGGATTTTTTTATCTCGGCATTCTAAATCGACTAAGTATAATAATTGATAACTATGGAATTAATAATTTTTTTAATAATTAACCTAATCGGAATTGCGCTATTATATGTGCTAGGTAAAACTCTAATTGTAGCTATATGGCAATTTTTGTTAGAAAAAAAGATTTTACGCGTGCAACGTAATTCATCACAAACAAATAAAATGCGACAAAATCTAAAAGTTGTAGATATTGAAACAAAGCGTAAAAAAAATGATGAGGGAAAAATTATTCATTAACCTTTTAGCACTTTTGTTTTCCCGTAAAATTTTCTCCTTTAAAAAGTATGAAATCAGCAATTTACACTAAACGTGGCGATAATGGTGAAACAACATTAGCAAATGGCACACGTGTTAGTAAAAGCGATGCACGTATTGAAGTTTATGGCAACATTGATGAACTAAATTCATTTCTCGGTCTTGCCAATGAGTACGTTAATGATAACACCTCTACTTTAAAGCCAGTTATACTCAGTATTCAAAAAGATCTATTTCGCATTTCATCTGAAATAGCTATCGGTGATGACCGTGCAGCACATAAACTTCCGCGTATCTCTGAAGATGACATTACCTATATTGAAAACTTAATAGATAAATTTGATGAGGGATTGCATAATTTACAATTTTTTATAATTCCAGGGGGGAGTAAATTATCCTCAATGCTCCACATTTGTCGCACGATCGCCCGTCGTGTCGAGCGTAAAGTCGCAAGATTCAATCAAGTACAAGCTAAACAACAGCAAGATTCCAATAAAAACCTTGCAATACCAAGTAATATTTTGGTTTATTTTAACCGCCTTAGCGATTTACTTTTCGTTCTTGCTCGTTATGCTTTAAAACGTGAAGGTTGCCGCGAAATAATTGCCGGTTAACTTCGTAGCTACGACTCCATTAGACCTTCTGCGAAAGCCAAAAAGGGGTTGAACCTGTGAAGCGTCGCCGCAAAATTTTTAAATGATTTTAATCGTT
>JAVBQZ010000095.1:0-3311 GCA_031548505.1 Bdellovibrionota bacterium
TGTTTGTGGCAACGGGAGGAGTGGAGGCGGGCATGGCAGCATATAATCTTGCTTATTCTACATTCCAAGCAACATGGAAGGCTATTTCTTCCAAGCTGGCAGCATCTATCGCAAGGCAATGGGCAGAACTGGGGGCCGCTAGGGGGGGAAGAGTATTTTGGTCTGGTGGAGATGATGCAATGAATGCGGCAATGAATTATGCAAAATCTACAGGTGGTACTACTTTAGAAATGACCCGTGCAGGTCAGAATTTACAAAATCTTATAACTACTCGAAATATTCCTTGGTCAGAAGCAAGGCCTATGTGGGAAAGATTATCTTCTGTTTATGCACGAGGCGCAAATAAAATAATACACTTTTTTCCAGGTACAACTGTAAATTCAGGAAGTATTTGGCTTAATATTGAAAGGCCAATATTGATCAATAATGGAGTGAAAATAATCACACATTAATAAGCTAAAGGTAATGAAAGAGATTAAAATAGAAAATATCACTCTTAGCTTATTAAGCGAGGGTGGTAATGTACGAATAAAATCAGGCAAGGAGAATATTCTCCTTGCTAACCAAAGTCTTGATGCTGTGGCTACATTGGTTAATAATAATTTTAGTATTGTAATTAATCATTACAAATTAATGATTAACAAGGTACAAAAGGAATTTAATTTTGAAGATATAAACTTTGTTAGTATTTCTATTGTATTCTACTATCTTTATATGTACAACTCATGGCGTATTCTGTATAAAAAACAAGAGAATAAAGATTTGAAGTTTTATGAAAAAGATTTTAGTAATCCATCCACTTATGATATTGTGTGTAATTATTTCAAAACAAAATATTCAAATGATTGGGAAGAAAAGTGTGCTGTCTTGTTAGGAATGGAATTAAGGGAGTTTAAAGCTTATTATAAAACAAGAGAAGATTTTTATAACAAGTAAAATCAAAGGTGTGTAAGTGTCCCAAAAAATCCTACGAATTAAAAATGTACAGAATTGAAAACAATTTTAACTTTGTAGTATGAAAAGCACAAAATTCACAGAATCACAGATTACCAGTTCATTGAAAGAGTATGAAGCCGGCAAAAGTGTCATCGACATCTGCCGGGAGTTAAAGATCAGCAAAAACACCTTTTATTTGTGGCGCAAGAAGTATTCCGGCATGGATGCCGAGCTTCTGCGCAAATACAAAGAATTAGAGCGTGAAAATGCATCTTTAAAGCGAATGTATGCTAATCACCGTTCAAATAAAATCACTAATTTTGCTGTAGGATTTTAGGGGTACTTACAGAGCGAAGCAAAGAAAAAATGAAAAAAAATTTAATTATATGTGTTTTTATAATACTCTGCTCGGCATGTAAGAGTGACAGCTCAGGGATAGATTTTATATTTGATGGCTTCAATACGCAAATGACACTTCCCGAGGCTTGGCATTCCGGAGTTTTGTTAAAAAAGAATGCGGATCAACTAAGCGATAATTGTTCAGCCGAATATATAGTTACTTTTACCGGCAGTGATGGTAAGAAAAATGAATATTTAGGCTCTATTTCCATATTTTCTTCCTCTGAATGGGCTGCTGTACCTGTGGAATGGAAAGGCATATATGTCAAAATAGCTGAAATAGATGGTAATCTATACTGTTATAAATCTAATCAATCCAACCCTTTTGCAGAGGCTTCGGTTGCAGGACAGGAATATGATTCGCATTTTATTTCTATGGACAAGGCCCAAACATTGATTGTTATCAAAAAAAGCAAATGAAGCAAATGGGCATTATGTTATCGGATTCTATCGAGAGACCGTCCCTAACGGGGCGGGCCGGGCAGTAAATAGCTACAAAAAACAACTGCATGAATTTCCATCAGCTGTACTTTACATCCGATTCATTTTTTAATAGATTGATAATCTGATGTTTTGCGAAAAACATTTGAAGCACTTACAATATGATAACTACCGGTTTATTGCTCTTTTTTGAGATTCCGGCGCGATTTTTGAAAAAAAATAACGGCTAGGGGATAGGATAATCAATTTAAAAATAGTATTTTTGTAAGATATATCTCGGAAACATCTAAAATATAAAATAATGAAAAAACTGATTTTTATTGTTCCTCTTGTGGCACTGACTATCATGTCATGCGGTGGTGGACAAGTCAAAAAAGCCGCTGAGCAAACCTTGAAAGATTCTTTGTTGAAAGCAGAATTGGAAATAGAAATTGACTCATTGATTTCTATCGCTAATAAAATGTATTTCATGCCTTTCTTTGTTGATGTACGTTCAGGTGTATTCACTGTTTCAGCTAAAGAAAAGAAAATTAAACCTGAATACCTTCTTCCTATAAGTAAGGCAGATGATTTGCAAACGCTTTCACAAAAAAATGTCGCTTTAGCCATGTTTACTGTAGATCGTGGTATTGCATACCTTTATGGTATGCCCACAGATGACTATGATGCGGTAATTGCTAAGTTGGCAGTAGAAGTAAATACTTCTATCATGGGCCTTGATTTCTCGAAGCTTAATTTTAAAGATCCTAAGGTAGCGGCAGATTTAATAGAGAAAGTTCAAAAATTAACTGCTGACGCGCGTAAAAACGGCACACTTGATTCTTATGTGCAACGTTTCACCGGTATTTTCGTGGAAAATCTTTTTGTGCTTTCACAAAACCCGGACTTCTTCGCGGTTAATTTTACTGATGAGTATGCTGATGATATTACTTACCGTATTGTGCTGCTCTCTGACCTTATTGAGCGTATGGTACAGGTTTATCCCGATATGCAAGTGCTCAAAACTAATTTTGACCTGTTGAAACCTTTGAATGCTATCAACAAGCAGCAACTCTTAGACCAATTGAAAGGCATGAAGCCGGAAATTGAACAGGTACGCAACTCCATCTTGATTTATCCGGAACTGGAGAAATAATTATAACGAATGAATAAATAAGGGAAACTATTTTCATGGCTTCCCTTTTTTTTGTTTTAAAAATCTTTGTTTGAAATACTGTAATGCGTGCAATTATCTATCCATCTCATATAAGGGGTGCCATGAGGGCTCCTGCTTCCAAAAGTGTAACCCAACGTGCTATTGCTGCGGCCATGCTGGCCAAAGGAACGAGTACTATTTATGCGGCTTCGACGTGCGACGATGCCAAGGCGGCTTTAAATATGGCAGAAGGCCTTGGCGCTACTGTGGAAGTGCGGGGCGATGTTATCCGGCTTACCGGCGATTTTTCGTTGAAAAAAAATGTACTCGACGCACAAGAGTCCGGCCTTTCCATGCGTATGTTTAGTACCATTGCTGCATTATTTGATCAACCAGTTAA
>JAVBQZ010000054.1:0-7423 GCA_031548505.1 Bdellovibrionota bacterium
AAATATTTATTGTTAACTCCTTAGCGACTCTCTCGTTCAATTCTAACAACCCAAGTGCAAAACGAATTGAATACTGGTTATCTTCAGTGCCTAAACAAGAAGCAATTTTTAATAATTTACTTCTATCACTGCGATATGCAAAAGCAATTACACATTCATAGAATTGTGAATTAAGCTTATTAATTTTGGTATCCTCACGATTCATGCGCATTAAAATATCTCCTGATATAAAATGTTTGAGGCTGTGAAAATTTTATTTTCCGAATTAACTTTTTTTGGTTCTATTATAACTGTTGATGCTTCGCTCACATTATATTCCGTTATATTTTGTGTATTATTAGAAATAATTTCTTGAATGTTGCTAACAGAATTTTGATTTTTACTTAGTATCTCAATACTTTTATTTTTTCTAAAAAAAAGAAATGTAATAATTAATTTAGGAATTAATTTTTTTCTAAAATTAATTCCTAAAAACAGAAACAATATACTCACTATACTGATAATTCCGCCATATATCTTATCCTCATACGTTAAATTTGAAACTGCCGACTTCAATCTTAAGATATAATTATCCTCAATGATGAGTGCCTCTTCAGCAATACTTTCTTCTGGTTTTCTTTGAAATTTTACGTTATTTTTTTCTAAAATATTTTCTTCGTTAGTTTTTATTTGAAAACTATTTTGTGATAAAATATCATCTTCATTTTTGTCCTCATAATCATCAACATTTGACTTATTTATCCCATCATTTACTATAACTATATTTACATCACTTTTATTTATTCCGGCTGCACCAGAGATTATATCTAGTGCCATTTTTTTTATTTTTACTTCATTAACAGTCGTTACAACTTTATCATTCAAGATTAGCAAAACACTAGCTGACCTTCCATGTTCTCCGAATTCTGTCCTCCTTAAATAAAAATGAACTCGTGCTTCTAAAATCACATGAATTGCCTCCAATGTTTCTTCTAAATTTACAGCTAAATTGCGTTCTAATAACTGCTGACGCTGTTCTTTGCTAGAAAGCATGCTTTTCCCATCATCATTGCTATTTTTTGCATTTTCACGACGCAAAAACCTACTTTTGTCTAAGGCTCGCAAAGCACCTACAACGTCACGTGATTTTACTTGAATATTATAGCTTTTTACAGCCTGTACTTTTTCCGCAGAAATATTATATTCATTTAAAATAACTAGGACCTTATTAGCTTTATTTTCATTTAAATCGTGCATTATAATTTCTTTACATGAGCAAAAAAACATAACCGATAAAATAATAAGGCTTGTATTATTTTTAAATATTTTTAACATACTCTACCTCCCCTTATTCAACAGCGCTTCTAGTAATTCTGGAGCATTGTCTAAATGCAATTTAAGCTTATCTAAAGCACGTGTATGCCAACGTGAAATTGTCGCACGAGAAACATTATATAAAGTTCTAATTTGTTCTAATGAAATACCGCTTAAATAATACAATTCTACAATAAGCCGTTCTTTATCGGATAATTTTCCTAATAATACATCCCAAGCCTCATTCTCTTTTTCTACCAAATAGTTATTTTCCGGTGAAACATCTTCATAATATGTAAGGTCTGCCTTCCCCTTCCCAGAACTGCGTGGGAATGCTTTCATGTTTAACTCTTCCAACTCAGGTGCAGCATTTTTAAAATCAGATAACTTCGTAATAACTGCTAAATTACGCCCTCTTTTATTCGTTGTTTTAGCTGCATCTTTAATTTCCGAATCAGCCAATAGTGTTAATTCATTATAAGAAGATTCACTGTTTAAATCATTATTTTGTTTTAATAACTTGAATGCTATATCAGAAATATTTGAATCCCTACGAACGACGTCAATCATCGCTCCCTTAATTCGTGTACGAGCGTAACTTCTAAAATGAAAATTATTTGTCCCTAAAAATTTTTGCGCTGCCGAACATAAACCGTATAATGCAGCACTTTCTAAATCCTCATAAGTAATCCCGCTTTTTGAATTTGGTAGATAAAAATAACCAACTAACTTTTTTGCATATTCAATATTGCTCTCAATAATAGAATTTATACGCTTTTTCTCATTATTTTCCTCTCGTATAAGAATTTCAGATGCCAATAATTGCGCTTCCATAATGATCTCCGTTTTTTATAAACATTTATAATCAACGGAGCGGGAGCTTTTTAGTGGTGACAGTACAAATGACGTATCAAATGAATTTGTTACAAATTCTCCCTTTCTAAAATAGTCCTCGCTCCGATTATTTTAGAAAGCAACGCCATGCCAAATTATTTTTTTGTGAGATGAATTGAGAGCGAATAATTTGTTGAACAATTTAGAATGATTGTAAAAAAATAAAATTAATTCTATTTAATTTATGGGAAATTTTTGTAGCTAAATACAACAAAATGTTTTATCTGTTGTCGCAGTTTGCGACAGGATGCTGAAAAGACATGTAAAAACATAGTACAATCTTATTACGATTCATATGGATATCAAAAAAATAATGTTACAGAGGGAAAGCTTTTATAGTCCTTATGCGACTCTTGATAAAGATGCGATTAAGTTAGAACCATTGGAACCAGATATTAGACCAATATTCGCGCGCGATGCCGATCGTATTATTCATTGCATGTCATATACTCGCTATATGAATAAGACCCAAGTTTTTACGAGGGTAAAAAATGATCACATTTCTACTAGAATGGTGCATGTTCAATTAGTGAGTAAAATTGCCAGAACAATTGGCAGAGCTTTATCTTTAAATGAAGATTTAATTGAAGCTATCGCTTTAGGGCACGATTTGGGTCACACACCTTATGGACATGAAGGAGAGGATCTTCTAAATAAATTAAGTCAAAAATATAATGAAGGGCCATTTATGCACAATGTTCAAAGTGTAAGAAATTTAATGGTCATCGAAAAGAAAAACATTTCTGTTCAAGTTCTTGATGGCATCCTATGTCATAATGGAGAACTAGTAATAAATGAATATTACCCGAAGGGAAAATCGACCCAAGATTTTTTAAACGATTATTACGAATGTTATAAAAATCAAGATTATGTTGAAAAACTTGTACCCATGACATTAGAAGGATGCGTTGTTAGAATTAGTGATATGATAGGATATTTAGGGCGAGATATTGAAGATGCAATAAGACTAGGAATTCTTGATACTAATAATTTACCGGAAGATATTATAAAAATTATTGGCAACTCAAACAAATCAATTGTTAATAATATAGCTTTAGATATTATTAACAATAGCCTTGGCAAATCATATATCAAACTTAGCAAAGATATATATAAGGCAATTTTAGAGTTAAAAAAATTTAATTACAAAAATATTTACCACAAATGCCATACTAAAGCTGAGTTAGATGACTGGGCTTTAATGTTTAATTGTTTATTTGATAAATTATTAGATATTGTAAATACTGAAGATACAACTAAAAATATTTACATAAATTTTTTAAGCCAAATGGATGGCACATATAATAAAGATAATTCAAATGTAAGAAAAGTTATTGATTATATTGCCGGAATGACAGATGAATACTTTATTAGTGAATATGATATGCTTAAACACTCTTAAATTATAAGTCATTTTTTATGTCCTATTTTAAAAAAATCATCGACTGGATTTTATTTGTTCCCTTTACGCTATGTTTTGTTATTTCGCTTTTAATTGGCGAAGTTCTACAGCGCATTGCACTACCCTTTGGACGCAAATACCACGGTTTTTCTCTACAAATTGTAAATTTAATGCTGGTTGCCTCATTGAAGGTATTTGGCACAAAACTTAAAATTTCTTTTCCCAAGAATTTCAAAATTGACAATAATAAACCGTATTTAATTATTTCTAATCATCAATCTACCATTGACATTGTTCTATTATATTTTGTCTTTTTAAAACGAATTCCACATTTTATTGCCAAGGTAGAACTTGGAAAATGGATTCCAACTGTTTCTTTTAATTTGAGAAATGGCCATAATGCATTAATTGAGCGCGACAACCCACGCCAAGCAATTAAAGCAATTGCAGAATTTGGAAGGATTGTGAATACACATAAATATCTCGCTGTAATTTTTCCGGAAGGGACTCGTTCACGTTGTGGAGAACTAAAAGAATATCAAGTTGCCGGTGTACAAACATTTTTAAAAAATACGCCTGACGCAGATATAATCCCAGTGTCTATTGAAAATTCTTGGAAATTAAATCCACATAATTCCGTCCCAGCAGAATCATTTACAACCGTTTCAATTACAATAGGTGATGTTATTCAACGAACGCAAGAAACAACTGCGCAAACTATTACTGAACAATGCCATGAATTCGTTGTAAAAACACATAAATTGTAAAAATAATAACCTCAATTGAGCACGATTTACCGCGCCCCAACAAAATAAATTATGGCTTCACAACAAGAAAAAATTTACCAAACACGTCGTCAAAAAGTTATTCAACAAATTAAAGGTGGAGCAGCATTGTTTTGTTCCGCTGAAGAATTAACCAGTGATCGCGATCAAACATTTCCCTATATTCAAGAAGCAAATTTTCTTTATTTAACGGGGCTTCAAGAAACTAATTCAGCTATATTGCTCCTCAATACCAAACATTTTGGAAAAAAATCAATTCTCTTTATTAAGGATATAGACGAAAGACAAGCACTCTGGACTGGCAAAACATTAGGCATTACCAAAGCGAAGAGAACACTAAAATTTGATTTAGTATTAAACTCAGAAAACATTGTTGACGAATTACTAAAATATTTATCTGATACTAATATTTTACATTATGCACTAGGATTAAACGAAAAATTTGATGATATTATTTTACAACTCTTAAAAAGTAAAACCGCACCAAGAAAATTTTTACCAAATACTATTTCTGATTCCCGTTTAATTACCTCTAAAATGCGCTGGGTAAAGGAAATATCGGAAATTGCCCAGCTTAAAGAAGCGGCAAAAATTACTGCACAAGGCCTGCTAGCTACTATTCCGCAAATTAAAACATTTAAAAATGAAAATGACTTCGCAACTGCTCTAGATAGAGAATATTTTAAAAATGGTGCGACTAAAATTGCGTTCCCAACAATCGTCGCTAGCGGTAATAATGCAACAACTTTGCATCACCAACCATCAAATAAAAAAATTAACAAAAATGACCTAGTATTAATTGATACTGGTGCAGAAGTTAATGGATATTGCGGAGATATTAGCAGAACAGTACCAGCTTCCGGAACTTTCAGCAAAGAACAAAAAACTGTATATAATATTGTTTTACGAGCGTTAGAAGCAGGAATCACGTTAGCAAAACCAAATAAATCATTACTGGATATTCATACTATCGTTTGTCTCACACTCACTGCAGGCCTAATTGAGCTTGGTATCTTAAAAAAAGGTTCTTTTGCTAAACACATAAAAGATAGAACTTACTCAAAATACTACATGCACCGTTCCGGACATTCCCTTGGTTTAAATACTCACGATATTGAGCCAATATTCGGATTAGAAAATGGGACTTCTAAATCAGCTTATGAAATTCCGCTAGTTGCAGGAAATGTTTTTACAATTGAACCAGGATTGTATTTTGACGAAAACGACAAAAGCGTTCCGAAAAAATATCGTGGAATCGGAATTAGGATCGAAGAAGATATTTTAATAACTCGCAAAGGTTGCGAAGTACTAACAAAATTAATCCCACGCGATACTGATAAAATTGAAGCATTAATGGGAAAATAAGAGAGTCATTTATGAATGATAACAATATAACTTACAACAATAATGCAAATAATTATGCCAGCACATCAAAGCAAGGTACACCATGGCTTTATTTCGATAAACCGTCCCTTGATACTTTTTTAAAAAATATTATCAAACAAGATACTAAAATTCTTGAACTTGGATGTGGCGGCGGGAAAGTAATAGGCTATCTAGTCGAAAAAGGCGCCTCAGAAAAAGAAATTACAGGCGTAGATAATAGTAATGAATTACTTAAAATAGCTAAAGAGAATTATCCAAATATCACGTTTATTGATAAGGATATAAGATTTTTAGAACCTCAAGAAGCAAAGTACAATCTTATACTAGCAGTGAGAGTACTTGAATATCTTTCTTTAGAAGATTTGCATGTTGTGTTAAAGAATTGTTACCTATCTTTAAAACCGGCAGGTACATTATTTTTTATCGTGGGACATCCCATTCGCGTTAATGGTAGTAATATAGCAACGTATCAAGAACGAGGTCCACGAACACATACAATCCCTGGCAATATACAAATAGAGCTTATGCATAAGACGCTTTCTGATTATATCAATGCATTGATTGAAACAGGATTTACTATTGATGCAGTAGATGAGACCAAGGCTAACGAAGCTCTGAAAGAAGCAAATCCTTCCGATTACAGTAAATACTCCTCGTATGGAGCTGTAACTTTTGTTGTAAAAGCAACAAAATAAACTCTGTACAGGAGTTATCTAACTTTATTTAGTATCTAAAAATTCAGCATATCCTTTTTCTTCTATCTCTATTGCTAATTCTTTTCCCCCACTTTTAACGATCTGACCACCGACACAAATATGCACAAAGTCTGGTACGATATAATCAAGCAAACGCTGATAATGTGTAATTAAAATAAATGAACGTTTACCATCTCGCAAACTATTTACGCCTTGTGCAACAGTTTGTAAGGCATCAACATCAAGACCTGAATCCAATTCATCAAGTAAACATAATTTCGGTTCTAACAACTCCATCTGTAAAACTTCATTACGTTTTTTTTCACCGCCGGAAAATCCGGTATTAACCGAACGCGATAACATAATATCACCTAATCCAAGTACACTAGCCTTTTCTTTGACTAGTTTTGCAAACTCGCCAACAGAATATGGTTTCTCACCACGATATTTTCGCACTTCATTACAAGCCGTTCTCAAAAAATAAACCTCATTAACGCCCGGCAACTCTACAGGATATTGAAAACCGAGAAATAACCCTTCACCTGCACGTTCACTCGGCTTAAGCTCAAGCAAATCTTTACCATTAAATTCAACAGCTCCGTCTGTAATCTGATATAAATCACGGCCAGCTAAAATATTTGCAAATGTGCTTTTCCCAGAACCATTTAATCCCATTATGGCATGCACTTCACCTTCTCCAACATGTAAATTAAATCCATTTAAAATTTCAGTATCACCAATTTTCGCGTGTAAATTTCTAATATTTAACATAGTAAATTATGCAATTCGTAATTATTACTCTAAAAAGTTTAAAAAATACTGGGAAACTCATGGAGTATTAGTATATACTCCTGTTACTTGAGTTTTTCTGTACAGGCATTGCAAGTTTTGTAAATATTTTCTTGTTTAGTCATCGCTTCGCGATGCTTTTATTATTATAAACAGGAGTATATTTGTATATGGCTCCG
>JAVBQZ010000116.1:0-3187 GCA_031548505.1 Bdellovibrionota bacterium
ATATTTTTTTACTCTTTTTTCTATATCAACTATTAATTCGCGAGATACTACTAAATTACCATCGCTGTGACTAAGAGTCTCTATGGTCATATTAACTTTCTTTAAGGCATCATTCGTTTCCTTAACTCTTAAACTATCCAGTATTTTTAAATCACCAAAATTATTTTGATCACTAAGTGCTATTCCATTTTCGCCACCACATAACAATAATAAATTAGCAGTGTAACCTGCATCAAGATATTTTCTCAATGTACCGTAACATTTCAGTTCACAATCGTCCGGATGAGCTAAAACAATCAAAATATCTTTACTCTTCATCTCATTCCATTCCTAATTCTTGTTTTATATGCTTAAAAAACAAATTATTATTTGTCGTTTTAAAATTCGCCTTTGCCATATTTGCTACATATAAATTTTTATTTTCAAAAACAGAATTTACTTTTTCAATAAATAAATCCGAATTAATCAGATTCTCATCTTCTATAATTTCGCAATATCCCTTATCGTAGAAACTTTTTGCATTCAAGCTTTGTTCTCCTCTACTAGCTGTTCTAGGAAGTGGGATAAGCAACATTGGTTTTTTTAAATACAATAATTCAAAAATTGAATTAGAACCAGCACGTGAAATAACAATATCCGCCATAGCCATTACGTCCTTAAATTCTTCATTTATAAACTCAAATTGTTTATAACCGTTCTTACTTATTCCCCTATCAATCTTATCTTTACCACATATGTGAACTATTTTATATTTTGTAAGTAGTAGATCTAAGTTTTTTCTAACCGCATTATTAATATTAACCGCACCCAAGCTTCCACCGAAAACTAATATAATAGGATTTCTGTTATCATCATTAAAAGCACAAAAATTAAGCCCTTGTATCCTATCGCCATTTTTTAATCTATCAGAAACAATTGCGCCTAAATATTCAATCCGCGAATTTTTTTTAATATAATTTTTTGTTTCCTCAAAAGTTGTGAACAATCTTGAAACAAATGGTAAAGATATTTTATTTGCTAATCCTAATGTAATATCTGATTCATGCAAAAATATCTTCTTTATATTAAGCCATCCTGCAAATACAACTGGAAAAGATACAAAACCACCTTTTGAAAAAATCAAATTTGGCTGATGTACATAAATAATAAAAAAAGCCTGAGAAATACCAAATAATATTTTAAAAGTATCTAGAAAATTTTGAAACGAAAAATAACGCCTCAACTTACCAGTCGAAATAGGAAAATATTTTACACCACCTAATCTCTCAATTAACCCTTTTTCAATCCCTGTCTTTGAGCCGACATAAATTACCTCCCAACCCTCGTCTAAAAACAATGGGATTAAAGCTAAATTAAGCGTTACATGTCCGGCAGAACCACCTCCAGTAAATAGAATCTTCTTTTTTGTTCCCATAAATAATAAATTTAATTCCCTTTTAAAATTTATTCAAAAATCTCTAAATATTTCTGAAATTCTCGGCTTGTCACTTCCTTGGTATTTTCCATCATATAAAACAACTTTTCCCTTTGGCTTCCAAAATGTTACTTACCCAATTAACATATTCGGATATATCTTCCCTGGAATAGTAGAATATAACTGCAATGTCAAATGACCATGATACCCAATATCAATCAAATCAGATGTAATATGAACAAACAGCCCCCTTCTGGCTGTTCCAGATTTTGCATGCAAAATTGGAACATAAAAATCACTTCCTATCTCTTCTACACTAACTCCTAAGTGAAACGATTGTGCATTCAAAACAATTCCATTATTGGGAATAACAATCTCTTCATATTCAAGAGTTTTCTTAGGATCGATAATAGCAGATTTATAACGTATAAGAATTCGTCCTAATCGAATATCATATGAATTTGTTGTAATCTGATCTTGGCAAAATGGCTTAATAACATTATGTAAACAAGTCGGTATGCCCATCGGAACAAATACTGTCGTTACGAAATTGAATTTTGTTGATATGCTCGCAACTGCGAAAATGCTTAAGAGCATGGGGTTTAGGTCAATGAATTTTGATGTGGCGGAATGTCCCGTTAATTGCGGAGATTTTTCGAGTTACTATTTGACTAGAGATGAGCAAATTAAATTACTCAATGAAATTGCTTTCATTAATACAAACGTTGGTATTATTGCTAGAAAAGCGACTTCTATTCCGTATTGTGTATTTCCAGAATTGGATGATTTCTCACCTTGTTTACAATCCAGCTGTACGGCTGGAACTTTTGCTTGCACGATAGGTAGCAATGGAGAAGTAAGAGCATGTCCTGAAGTGCGTCAGACTGTTGGTTCGCTTCAGAGTGATAGTCTAGTATCGCTCTGGCAACAACTTGAAATTTGGCGGATTGACGAAGTTATTCCATATGAATGTAGAGATTGCAAATTATTGATTAATTGTGGTGCTGGTTGTCGGCTTTCACATTGTCAAACTGCTTCTCAAACTGGTTCAACTGCGCTTTTAATAAATTTGAATAATGTTCAAGCTGCATATGAATTATTTAAATCATATGAGCGGGAAAATTATGATAAACTTAAGAATGCGAACAAAATTACCTTAAGGGATTTTGTTTTGCGTTCTGAAGAATTCGGCGCAGTCATATGGAGCGAATTTAACACGAGACTCGTTGATGTTAGAGGCAGGGAAATACTTGAAAAGCTACAACCGAATGTTACTTATGATATAAATTCTATAGTACATTCAGATTGTAGGCAATTTTTTAACGGACTTGTCTCTAGTGGGTTGGCTTTTTTAACCTAAACCAGCGTTTGACGCTCGAAAGGAGGTGATATGTATGGAAGATGATAATAAAGATGTTCAAGCTTCTAAGTCTGATGAAGCTCCACATTTTCTTTCAATTTTTGAAGATCATGTGGATCAACAGCAGGAAATTATGGAAGCAAACTTGTGCCTGTGCACAGGTGGAGGTCAGTGTACTACAAATTAAGGGAAAATCTTAAATTGTAGTATTATTAAACTAAGGTTTTAACACCTTAGTGGAGAGAAGGGTAACCTTCTCTCTTTTTTTTAAAATTTCTATAATTTTATAATTGTTAGTTAAAATATAATTTTCAAATATTATGTTTTAGAAACTATACTTGACTTAATTGAAGGTACTGTAAAAATGAAACAATCCGCTAATGAATTACTTCCTACATGGGATTTATCTGAAT